>CAXUIE010000009.1:9549-16593 GCA_964250825.1 uncultured Acidisphaera sp.
CGGGCGCGCAAATGGGGCCGATCGCCCGGGGAGACGGCCGCGAGCGCGTGGTCGCGCGGCTGCTAGACATGATGCGAGAGGCGAAGGCGCGGGGCAGTGACCTCGTCGTGTTCCCCGAGCTGGCGCTGACCACCTTCTTCCCGCGCTGGTGGATGGAGGACGAGGCGGAGATCGACAGCTTCTACGAGGCGGAAATGCCGGGATCGGCGACGCGGCCCTTGTTCGAGGCCGCCCGCCAGCTCGGCATCGGGTTCTATCTCGGTTACGCGGAGCTCGCGCGGGAAGGCGGCCGCAAGCGCCGGTTCAACACCGCAATCCTGGTCGACAAGGCCGGCGCGATCGTCGGCAAGTACCGCAAGGTTCATCTGCCCGGGCACGCGGACCTCCGGCCCGGCTATCCCTACCAACATCTCGAGAAGCGCTACTTCGAGCCCGGCGATCTCGGCTTCCCGGTCTGGCGGGCGCTCGATGCCAATGTCGGGATGTGCATCTGCAACGACCGGCGTTGGCCGGAAACCTACCGCGTCATGGGATTGCGGGACGTCGAGTTGGTGTTGCTTGGCTACAACACGCCAACGCATATTCCCTGGGAGCCCGCGTACGACCACCTCTCGGCGTTCCACAACCACCTCTCGATGCAGGCGGGTGCCTACCAGAACAGCACCTGGGTGGTTGGAGTGGCCAAGGCCGGCTTGGAGGAGGGCTGCGACCTGCTCGCTGGCAGCTGCATCGTGGCGCCGTCCGGCGAACTCGTGGCGCTGGCGGCCACGAAAGGGGATGAGGTGTTCACCGCCCGCTGCGACTTGGCCCTCAGCCGGCACAACAAGCGGGCGATGTTCAATTTCGCCGAGCACCGGCGCCCCGAGCACTACAAGCTGATCGCCAGCTAACTTCCCCATTCCGGCCGTTTCCGCCCGTGTCGCGCTACCCACAAGGACGGCAGGGATGCTCAAATGCCTACAGGTCGGCCGCCGCTCGCCTAAACTGTGAGCAAATCCGCTCCCTGTCACATAGTTGCATCACTGTGCCTCGCAAACGATGATGAGGCCGCCGCCCCTATTGACGCATTCCCATCAACTTTTGCAGATTATTTGCATAGGCGATCGGCGTTCAAGGCATGAGCGTTGCAGCAGCTTTCCGGTCGGGTGAACCCCGACCCAATAACGATGACCGCCAAAGCGGCCTCGAAACAGGGAGAGAGCGGTGAGGTTAACGTTGTTAACGAAACGGTCGGGCCGGCTTCGCCCATCTTGGTCGGCGCTCTCCGTATTTGGTCTGGCGGCCTTTGCGCTGTCGGTCGCGGGCTGCAATCCGAGACCGGGCACGACGGCGCTCGACGCCAACGTTCCGCTGAAGCGCGATCCAAACCTGACCCCCGGCACGGTTGTCTGGCGATCGCCGGATCTGGCTCGTTACGAGCACATGGCGAACGCCTACTACATTCCCCCCGCCACGGTGTATCGCGGGTCGGGGTCGGTCTACGTCGGTCTCGACCAGCAGCGGCAGGACCAAGTGGCGGCGGAGTTGACCAACGACGTCCGCGCCGCGATCGGCCAACGTTTTAGAGTAGTGAATCAGCCTGGGCCGGGCGCCTTCACGCTTGAACTCATCCTCGCGAAAGTTGTGCCACCGCAGCCGGTGGGCATACAGAACGGTCCCTACGACTTCTCCGCTTCCGTCATTGGGATGCCCGATGTCGCGAGCATGAGCACCGGGATCATGACGGTGTCCGGCAAGTTCATCGACGGGGCGAGCGGCAAGCTTCTCGTCGGGTTCGTGGTGCCCGTCAGCCCGCAAAACATGGCGATGGAAGCGACGTCGAACCCCGCCGAGAGCATCCCGTTCGCCAGGCTGGCCAGCGAGAAGTGCGCGGCCGATCGCGTGGAGGCCATTGTCCGCCAGCGCGCGCGCGGCGGGCAACCGGCGGCCCGATGAGCGGGGCGTGAACGATCGCCGACATTGCCGGCTTAGCACGACCAATGAGAACAGCAGGCCGGTTGGCCGAGAAGAGGACAGCTAATGAGAAAGCAGCAGATCGGCGTTGGACTGGGCGGCATGATCTTGGCCGGCCTGATCACATCCTTCGCCGGCACGGCCCAGGCGCAAACCTCGACTGATACCACGGCCGGGACCGGTAAACAGTCGAAGCCGGCGCCAACCACCTTGCCGCCAGCCGAGGGTCAGCAGGTTTCCAACCCGCCGCCGCCTCCCGCGCGATCGTTCCTGGCGCCGATCACCGATTTCGGCCAATACCTGAAGGCCAACGGCATCTACCTTCAGCTCGGGTACTCGGAGGCCATCCTTTCCAACGTTGATGGTGGTAATACACGCGGAACCTATCCAACGGGTGAAACCTATTTCGGCGGCGTGCTCGATTTACAGACGATCGCCGGGATCCCGGAGGCCTCGTTCCACATCACATTCGATGAACGCAATGGCTACGGTCTAAGCGGCGGCGGCCCAAACTTCGCTACCGGCACACAGGGCCCGCTTCAAGCGAACAGCGGCCCGACCCGCGTGGTCCGGCTTTCGGAATTCTACTGGGAGCAGGGGTTCGACAAGGACCGCATCGATATCATCGCCGGCCGCACCAATCCCACGTCCGACTTCGCGACGTCTCTGATTGCTTGTAACTACGTCAGCAGCGTCATTTGCGCTCAGCCGGGAAGTTGGTACTTCAGCAATAACAACGCAGCCTACCCAGCTTCCACCTGGGGAGCCAGGATCAACGTAGCACCCGCACCAGACTTCTACGTGCGCGCCGGCGTCTATGAGAACGACCTTGGCGTGTTCAATCCAAAGGACAACGGGTTCAATTGGTTCAACACGCAACACAGTGACGGCGTGTTCGTGCCGGTGGAGGTGGGCTACGCCAGCAGCTTCACCGATGCTCGGTACCCCGCCAAGTACGACGTGGGCGCGTATCTCGATGCCTCGACCTACCAGATTCCCGGCGGGGGTGCCGCGCAAAGCCGCACCGCATGGTGGGTGCAAGGCCAGCAGGCGGTGTGGCGGCCCGACCCGACGACCACGCAGAGCTTGACGTTGCTCGGGGGCGCCATCGTCTACCAGGGCGGCGCTCCGTACTGGAGTCAGGTGTACGCCGGCGCCGTCGTCCGTGCGCCATTTGGCCCGGCGCGAGCGGATGATACGTTCAACGTCATCGGCTCCTACTATGGTCAAAATTCGGCATTCAGCCCGAACCGCGACAATCAGTGGATCTTCGAAGTGAACTACAATTTCAGCGTGATCCCCGGGATCTCGGTCCAACCGGTGACGCAGTACGTGCTCCATCCCAACGAGATCGGCTTTCAGACCACGGCGCGGCCGGACCACGCCTGGGTGGTTGGCGTGCAGCTCGCGATCGATGCCGGGACCGTCCTCAAGTTCCCGCAATTCGTCCCCTACTGACGCTCGCCTGACGTTGAGCGCCCGACCTGAGCGCCGCTCGGGTCGGGCTTTTTTTTGCTCTGGTTCGTTTTCGGCACAGCGATTGCAATGCTTGACGGGCCGGGCTTAGCTCCTGGCTCGTCATCTTTGGGAGTGCAATTGTGCCGCACCGTTCAAGTTCGTCCATAAACGGGGTTTCTCGCCGGCGGCTACTCCAAGCGACGGCGGCAGGAGCGGGAGTGGCCATCGGCTCGGGGGCGATCACGGGATTTCCCACGATATGGGCGCAGAACGTGAAGGACGTGACCCTGGTCCACGTCGGCGCCTCCTACTCCGCCATCAAGGAGATCGCGGACCAGGCGCAAAAGGATCTCGGCTTCAAGATCGAGATGCAGACGGTCGACCCGTCGACCCAGCTCAATCGTTCGATCACCCAGCCGCAGACCATCGACATCAACGACACCGATTCGTCGCAGATCGTCTTTTTGCAGGGGAAGGGCGTCGTGATGCCGATCCCGATCGCCAAGTACAAGTGGTGGGACAAGACCGTCCCGATTTTCACCAAAGGCCAATTCCCGGACGGGCGACCGACGCCCATGGAGGGCTTGGCGCCGGTGAAGACCACGTTCTGGGAAGGCCCGGACGCCAAGAAGCTGGCGAACAAGCCGACCGACTTCCTGGCCATGGTGCCGACGTTGTACAACGCCGACACGCTCGGCATCCGACCCGACCTTGTGGGCGGCCGCGACAAGATCACCAGCTGGAAAGACCTTATTTCCCCGGCCTACAAGGGCAAGGCGGCCCTGGTGGATTACGCGCCGGTCGGCATTATGGACGTGGCCATGGCGCTCGAAGCGCGCGGCGACATGAAGTACGGCGACAAGGGCAATATGACGAAGGCCGAGATCGACAAAACGGTCAAGATCCTGACGGCGCTGAAGCAAGGCGGCCATTTCCGCTCGTTTTGGAGCAATTTCGATCAGTCGGTGAACCTGATGGCGTCGGGCGAGGTAGTCATCCAGTCGATGTGGTCGCCAGCCGTGACGGCCGTGCGCTCGCGCGGGATCGATTGCTACTACGTGCCGCTGAAGGAAGGCTATCGCGGCTGGACGGTCGGTCTGGCGCCGATGGCGCACTTGTCCGGGCTCAAGCTCGACTGCGCCATGGAATACCTGAATTGGTTCAATTCCGGCTGGCAAGGCGGCTTCATCGCCAAGCAAGGGTATTATTCGTCGGTCCCGGAGACCGCCAAGAAGTTCCTGACCCAACCCGAGTGGGACTACTGGTACGAAGGCAAGCCGGCGGCCGAGGACATCATGGACCCGTACGGGCATCTGATGGAGAAGAAGGGTGCGACCCGTGACGGCGGGTCCATCTGGGAGCGCGTCGGCCACGTCGCGTGCTGGAACACGGTGATGGACGAGGACCGCTATCTGACGAAGCGCTGGAATGAGTTCGTGTCAGCCTAATCCGAGCCGCCGCGGCGGCGGCCTCCCTGCTACCTTCCCTCCAGCGACGGACAGTGCGCCGCATGAAGCTTTCGCCCTCCCTGGTGTCCTGGCTGCAGGTCAGCCCGCTTGCGGTCATTTTGGTCTTGTTCTTCGGGCTGCCGATGCTCGTGGTCGTCGCGGTCAGTTTCTTCGATTTCGACCGCATGACGATCGTGCCGACCTTCATCCTGGACAACTACCAGGATCTGCTGACGTCCGACCTCACCTTGCGGCTGTATCTATCGTCGCTCAAGTTCGCGGCGATCACGTGGGCGATCACCCTCGTGATCGGTTTCACCGTTTCCTACTTCCTGGTGTTTCACGTACGCAGTCTCCTGGTGAAGATCGGGCTGTTTCTTCTGTGCTCGGTGCCGTTCTGGACATCGAACATCATCCGCATGATCTCATGGATCCCGTTTCTCGGAAGGAACGGGATCTTCAATCAGGCGCTGGTTGACGCGCACATCGTCCCGCGGCCGCTCGAGTTCCTGCTCTTCTCCGACTTCGCCGTCGTGGTCGCCTATGTCCACCTGTTCACCTTGTTCATGGTGGTGCCGATCTTCAACTCCATGGCGCGCATTGATACCCGTCTGATCGAGGCCGCGATCGACGCGGGCGCGGGCCGCATCGGCATCCTGCGCGAGATCGTGCTGCCGCTTTCCAAGAGCGGGATAGCGCTCGGTTCGATTTTTGTCGTCACGCAGGTGATGGGCGACTTTTTCGTGGTCAAGACCATGAGCGGCGGGCAAAGCGGCTCCGTGGTCTCCGCGCTTTCCAACGAGATCGCTCGTCTGGAATACCCGCCGGCCGCCGCGAGCGCCGTCTTGCTCGTCGTTATCGTGATCCTGATGGTGGCGGCGATCCTGCGCGTCGTGGACGTGCGCCGCGAGCTGGCGGCGTAGGGGAAAGGTTTATGCAGGCTTCCCAGGCTGCGCGCCGTCCATGGACGTTCTACGCCCTCGCCGCCTTCTTCACGCTTTTCGTGCTGTTCCTGTACGGCCCGATGGCGGTCATCTACATTCTCTCCTTCCAGGGCCCGAATGGCGGCCTGACCTTTCCGATGACCGGGTTCTCGACGCAATGGTTCAACGAGTTGGTGATCCCGGGTCGCAGCGGCGACATCCCCGGCGCGTTCAGCCGATCCATCCTGCTGGCCGCGGTGGTCGCCGTGCTCACCGTGCTGTTCTGCGTGTCCGCGGGGCTTGGCTTTCGCCGACGGTTCCCCGGCTCGGGAGCGTTGTTCTATCTCGCCATCGCGAGCCTGGTGATGCCGGGCCTGTTCGTCGGCCTCGGCATCTCGCTCGGGTTCCAGCTGCTCGGGCTGCAAACTGATTGGGCGATATCGGGCTTGGGGGCGCAGCTCACCTGGACCTTGCCGTTCGGCCTTCTCGTGATGTTCGCGGTGATCGGGCGCTTCAACCGCTCGTTCGAGGAGGCGGCCCGCGATCTCGGGGCCACCGCTTGGCAGCGCCTGCGCGAGGTCACGCTGCCGATTTTGCTGCCAGGCATCATCGGCGTCGCGCTGTTCGGCTTCACGCTGTCCTATGACGAGTTCGCCCGAACCGTGCTTACCGCCGGGGCGACGAACACGTTGCCCATGGAGATCTGGGCGATGACGACGAACGTAACTTCGCCGGCGCTGTTCGCCGTCGGCACGGTGACCACCATCGTGTCGTTCGCCATCATCGGCGCTGCGCTTGGCTCCATCGCGCTGATTCAGCGCCGACGGACCCGCGACGCAAGATGACGGATCGCACCCTAACCGCCCGAGAGGCCGGCATGCCCGCACCGGTCGCCTCCAACGGCAAGATCGAGATCGTCTCGGTCACCAAGCAGTTCGGCGGCATGGCGGCGGTCGATGATCTCGACCTGCGCATCCCACACGGGGCGTATTGCTGCCTGCTCGGCCCGAGCGGCTGCGGCAAGACAACCATTCTGCGCATGGTGGCCGGCCACGAGACACCGACGTCCGGCGACATCCTGATCGGCGGCCGCAATGTCACCACCTTGCCGCCGTCCGAGCGCGGCACGGCGATGATGTTCCAAAGCTACGCGCTGTTCCCGCACCTTTCCGTGCTCGACAACGTCGCGTTCGCCCTCAAGATGCGCGGCGCCGACCGTGCAAAGCGCCATGCGGCGGCGCGAGAGCTGCTCGAGATGCACC
>CAXUIE010000009.1:16603-29842 GCA_964250825.1 uncultured Acidisphaera sp.
GGGCGCTTGCGCGCTCATGTGGGGGGGCGCGGACGGACGCACGGGCCACGCGACCGCGCGGGAGCTGCTAGAGAAGGTGCATCTCGAGAATTTCGCCGACCGGCTTCCCGCACAGCTTTCGGGCGGTCAGCAACAGCGCGTGGCGCTCGCCCGGGCACTCATCACCAATCCGCGCGTGCTGCTGCTGGACGAGCCGTTATCGGCGCTTGACGAGTATCTCCGGCTCCGGATGCGGGGCGAGCTGCGCCGGGTGCAGCGCGAGCTCGGGATCACGTTCATCCACGTGACCCACACGCAGCTCGAGGCGATCGCGGTCGCCGACATGGTGGTGGTCATGGCGCAGGGCCGGATCGAGCAGTCGGCCAGCGCCCGCGACATATTCCTCGCCCCCCGCAACGCCTATGTGGCGCGTTTCATCGGCGGCCAGAATGTGCTGGCCGGCACCGTCGAGCGCTGTTCCGACGACGTCGCCACGGCGGCTGCGGCCGGCGGTTCGCGCTTCGAGGCGCGCTCCGGGGGAGCGCCCGCCGCCCCCGGCTCGACACTCTTCGTTTCGATCCGGCGCGACCGCATCGCCGTTGAACGCGCGCCGCAGGCGATTCGCGCCGCGGATCTTCTCAACGCGGTGGTGGGCGAGGTCCACGCGATCGAGAACCAGGGCTCCTACGTCAAGGTGACGATCGACCTCGATGGCGAGGAGGAGTTCGTCGCCAACGTGCTGGACGAGGATTACTTCCTCGATCCGGTCGATATTGGCGACCGCGTGCTGGCGCGCTGGCATCCACGGGACGCGCGGCTGCTGGAAGACGGGCGCGAGCCGCACCCTGTTGCTGCGGCCATGCGCGAACCGGCAGCGCAGGCGGCCGAATAGGGGGCGGGCATGTTCGATTTGGTGGTGAGCGGTGGCACGCACGTGCTGGCGGGCGGGGTCGCGAGCGTCGACCTCGGCGTCTCGGGCGGCGTCATCGCCGCGATCGGCGCGCCGGGCAGCCTGGCCGGGATCGGTGCGGCGCGGGTGGTGGACGCGACCGGCAAGCTGGTCATTCCGGGCGGCATCGACCCGCACATCCATTGCAGCATGAGCATGGTGATGCCGGGGGTTCCCGAGGTCATCACCGCCGGCCCGGCGCAGGTGAGCAAGGCGGCCCTGTTCGGCGGCACGACCACCTTGATCGACTTCGCGCAAGTGCCCGGTGAGGCGACAATCGCCGCGTCGACCGAGCGCCGCCGGCGGGAGTGGGCGTCGGATTGCTACTGCGATTACGGGCTGCATCTCATGCTGCTCGACCGCATCAGCTTGCCCAAGCTCGGCGAGATCAAGGAGGCGATCGAGGCCGGCTATGCGTCCGTGAAGATGTTCACCACCGACATCACGCCGCAGCGGATGGTGCACATGGTCCCGTTCGGCGACATTTGGGAAGTCATCAAGGCGGTCGCCGGAGCCGGCGGCCTCACCTGCATCCACGCCGAGGACAACGACCTCGTGATGCACATGTACGAGAAGCTTTTGCGCGAGGACCGCATGGGCTTCGAGAATCTCGCCGCCGCGCACACCACGCTTTCGGAAGATCTGGCGTTCAATCGGGTCATTCGGCTGGCCGAGAGCGTGGAGGGCGCCGCGATGTATATGGTGCACACCTCGGCGGCGACGGGGGTCGCCGCGATGGAGGCGGCGCGGGGGCGTGGTTTCCCCGTCTACGGCGAAACCTTGCACCAATATCTGCTGTACAACTCCTCGGATTATAAGCGTCCCGGCGGACAGATCTATCACACCTATCCGTCGCTCAAGTTCCCCGAGGATCAGGCCGCGCTGTGGCGGGGGATGCGGCAGGGTCCGATCCTTTGCGTCGCCACCGACGAAGTTTGCTGTCCACTCGAGGTCAAGCTGCAAGGCAGCCGCGTCGACGACACGACGGGCGGCAATGCCGGCGTCGAGCCGCGGGTGTCGCTGATGTACACGCAAATGGTCCGCGAACGCGGCTTCAGCGTCACCGAGTTCGTCAACTTGGTTTCGACCAACGCCGCGCGCATCATGGGCCTATATCCGCGCAAGGGCGTGCTCGCGGTCGGATCGGACGCCGACATCGTGCTGTTGGATCCGCGCGGCGCCGGGCCGATCCGCAAGGAAAACTTGCACGAGACCGATTACACGCCCTGGGAAGGCTGGGACGTGGCGATGTGGCCGAGCATGACCATCCTGCGCGGCAAGATCGTGGTGGAGGGCGGCGCGTTCCACGGCGACCTGTCTGACGGCCAGTTCATACCTAGGCGGATCGATGACGAGATCCGCAGCCGTCCCGCCCTCTAACGACACGACGCTGGGAGTTTTCATGGACATCGGCGTATTCATCCCGATCGGCAACAATGGCTGGCTGATCTCAACCACCTCGCCGCAGTACAAGCCTAGCTTCGCTCTCAACCGGACCGTCGTGCAGAAGGCCGAGGCGTACGGCCTCGATTTCGCACTGTCGATGATCAAGCTGCGCGGCTTTGGCGGAAAATCCGAGTTCTGGGATCACAACCTCGAATCGTTTACGCTAATGGCGGGGCTTGCCGCCGTCACGTCCAGCATTCGGCTGTACGCGACAGCCGCCACCTTGACCTTGCCGCCCGCGATCATGGCGCGCATGGCAAGCACCATCGATTCAATCGCGCCCGGCCGATTCGGCGTGAACCTGATCACCGGCTGGGCCAAGGCCGAGTACGACCAGATGGGGCTGTGGCCGGGCGAGGCGCATTTCGAGCGCCGCTACGACATGCTGAGCGAATACACGACGATCATCCGGGAGCTGTGGACAAGCGGTCGGTCCAACTTCAAGGGCGAGTTCTACACCATGGACGATTGCCGGCTCAGCCCGCGCCCATCCGGGCATGTCCCGCTGGTGTGCGCGGGGCAAAGCCCGCGCGGTATGGAGTACGCCGCGGAGTTCGTGGACTACAATTTCTGCGTGGCATCAGGGCTGAACACGCCGGCGGCCTACGCGCCGACCAACGAACGGCTGCTTGCCGCGACCAGAAAAACTGGGCGCGACGTCGGCAGCTACCCGTTGATGATGGTGATAGCCGATGAAACCGACGAGGCGGCGTTCAGCAAGTGGCAAACATATCGGGACGGCGCCGACGCCGATGCGCTCGCCTATCTCGGCTTGCAAGCGGACAGCGACGTCAAGGCCGACGCCAACTCGACGGCGCGTTGGATGACCAAGTCCGCCTCCGCCGTGAACTTCAACATGGGCACCCTGGTCGGCAGCTACGCCAACGTCGCCCGGATGCTGGACGAGGCGGCGTCAGTGCCGGGCACCAAGGGGCTCATGTTGACGTTTGACGATTTCGTGGTCGGCATGGATCAGTTTGGACAACGCATCCAACCGTTGATGGCGAGCCGCGGCCACGTTCGGGAGGCCGCCTGACACGGACGCGAGCGACTAGGCATCGACGGGCTTGACGCCCGCCGATGCTTCCTCGCTGGTCAGTCCTGCGCGGACGGGGCAACGCCCGTCTTGGCCTGGTTCGACGCGACGTTCGTCGGCTGCTGATTGCCGCCGCCGAACAGATGCTGGAACCAGGACACCGGATCGGCCGCGGCCTGACGCTCGGCTTGCGACCACTGCGGGTGCGGCTGGCTGTTCTCGTAGACACCCGGGGGAAGGCCCTGCGCCTGCGCAGCCACGGACGAGATCGCCAACGCCGCAACCGCGGCTATGAGAGCGTGCTTCATGGTGAAAACCCTATCTTTCCATTCAAGCGGGAGCGATCAATGCCCTCCGCCCTACTCGGCGCGGTGAGAAGTCTTGCGCCGTTGCTTGATGATCTGGGTTGATCGGGTCGCGTCACAATTATCGAAACCTCGATACACGCTATGTCTGAAAGCATGGTGACCGGGCGGTTGAAGGGTGCGGCAGCCGCCATCGGGGAGCAGTGGCGTAGGGCTCCGGCGCGCAGTCCTGCTACGGGCCGGCGGCGCCGGCCCTGGGCGGGACCGCCGCATCGGCCGATGGTCGCCGGCTGCTGTTCCCGAACAGATGTTGCAGCCAGGTGACCGGATCGCCGCCGTTTCGCTCCGCTTGCGAAAATTGTGGGTGCGGCTGGACGCTGGCGTGCGACGACATGAAGAAGCAGCCTCCACCACCTCCTCCGCCCCCACCGCCGGCCGCTTGCGCGACGCCCGAGGAGATCGCCAACGCCACACCGGCGGCTACAAGCCCCTTGCTCAAGGCGCAGACCTCCTCTGCCAAGCGATGCGCCGGCCGGCGCGGCGAACGTCGGGCCGTCAAGGGCGGTCCGGAGCGATAGCTGCGACATCGGTCGTCGAACGGCGGAGGGCAAGTGTCGTCAGGGCGCGACGGCATATTGGCCGCCTTGCAACGCTGATACTGTCGCCGGACCGGCGTCACCGGGTTCCTTCGCGCACGCGCTCCCGATAGGCTGATGAGGCCTCGGAGAACCCGCCATGACCGCACTCGACCTCGTCATCCGCAACGGCACCGTCGTGACCGCCACCGACAGCGTCGCCTGCGACCTCGGCGTGAAGGACGGCAAGATCGCCGCCCTCGGGACAGCCCTGGGACCGGCGACGCGGGAGATCGATGCGGCCGGGAAGCTCGTGCTGCCCGGCGGAATCGACAGCCATTGCCATATCGAGCAGCCCAAGGACGACGGCACCACCAACGCCGACACGTTCGAAAGTGCCACGACCTCGGCCGCTTTCGGCGGCACCACCTGCGTGATCTGCTTCTCGCCGCAGTTCAAGGGCGCGGGGATCGCCGAGCGCGTGGCCGACTATCACGAGCGCGCCCGGCGCTCCGTGATCGACTACAGCTTCCACATCATCATCACCGACCCGGGCCCCGACGTGATCGAGCGCGAGTTGCCGCCGCTGGTCGCCGCCGGGCACCGATCGGTCAAGTTCTTCATGACCTACGGGGCGAGCTTTCTCACCGACGCCGAAATCCTCACGGTGCTCGCCGCGGCGCGCAGGAACCAGGCATTCGTGGTGATCCACGCCGAGAACCACGAAGCGATCCGGTGGATGACCGCCCGGCTCGAGGCCGCCGGGCTCACGGACGCGAAGTATCACGCGTGGGCCAAGCCGGCGTTGGTTGAGCGCGAGGCAATCGGGCGCATCGCCGCCCTGGCGGAACTGGTGGACGTTCCGGTGCAGATCTTCCACGTCAGTTCGGAGGAGGGTGCGGAGGAAATCCGGCGCGCTCAGGGCCGGGGGCTGAAGCTGTTCGGGGAAACCTGCACGCAATACCTCGCCTTCACCGCGGCGGATCTGGACCGCCCGGATCATGAGGGCACGAAGTTCCTTTGCAGCCCGGCGCTCCGCTCGGTGGCGGACCAGGAGGCGTTGTGGAAGCATATCCGCCTCGGCACGCTCGGCGTGGTGTCCTCCGATCACGCGCCCTACATGTTCGGCGGCCCGGCGGGCAAGCAGGCGGTTGCGCGCAAGTCGTCGTTCTCGCAGGTGCCGAATGGCGTGCCGGGGCTCGAGACGCGGATGCCGTTCCTGTTCTCGGAAGGCGTGGGCAAAGGGCGCATCGACCTGCACACCTTCGTCGCGATCACCGCCACCAATCCGGCCAAGCTGTTCGGCCTGCATCCGCGGAAGGGCTCCATCGCGTGCGGGATGGACGCCGACATCGCCATCTGGGACCCGTCGCTGACCCGGACGGTGCGCGGCGCCGAGATGCACCACGCCGTGGACTACACGCCGTACGAGGGGATGACGCTGACGGGTTGGCCGGTCACCACCATCGTGCGCGGCCGCATCGTGATGGACGGAGAGGCGCGCTTGGCGGAGCCCGGCTTTGGCCAGTTCCAGCCGCGCGCAACCTATCCGCTGATGATGCCACGCAACGTGTTCCCGACGCCGTTTGATCCGCACGCGCAGGCCTAGCAGCGCGGAAGGCCCGGATTGCCGACGGCGCGTCGGGCGGCGATCTGGCCTTTGTCTTGAAGTTGGCGTTGCTCTCGGACGCTCCGTGGCGATGCTGCTGGACGCGCGCTCAAGCAGCGGCAAGGAGCGCCCGCGTTGGTTTCAAGCAATACAAATTAGGCGAGTTGATCGGCGCTTGGACCAGCGCCCAATGCTGGCTACGACCGCGTTTCTGGTGGTCAACGGCGACCTGCTTCGTTCGCGGTTGATGGGCATCGCACGTCGATCCCGCGCCTCTCTCGAGGCGTTTTAGGAGCGCGGGCGGGTTCTGGTATGGCTTTTGCTTGATGTGGCGTGCTTGTCGCTCGACTGCGGCGAACGAAGAGGAGGGGGTGGCTATGCCGGTGCGTCGCCGAAGCCTGCTGAAAACGGGCGCACTCGCCGCCGCCGGAGCGGTCGCGGCGCCCTTTGTGTCTCGCTCAGGTTTTGCGGACGAGCCGATCAAGGTCGGCAGCCTGCTCGACCTCGCGGGGCCGATTGGCACGTCTGGCCAGCCGATGTTCGACGCGATCCAGCTCGGTGTCGCCGAGGTGAATGCGCAGGGCGGGTTGCTCGGCCGCCAAGTCTCGCTGGTGAACTACGACACCCAGTCCACCATCCAGCTTTATTCGCAATACGCCCAGCAGCTCGCGCTGAAGGACAAGGTGAGCGTGGTGCACGGTGGGATCACCTCGGCCTCCCGCGAAGCCATCCGGCCGGTGTTCGACCGGTTCAAGACGTTATACTTCTACAACGTGCTGTACGAGGGCGGTGTTTGCGACCGCAACACCTTCTGCACCGGCACCACGCCGGCGCAGACCGTCAACAAGCTGGTACCTTACGCGCTGAAAACCTGGGGCAAGAAGGTGTACATCGTCGCCGCCGACTACAATTACGGTCAGATCACCGCCAAGTGGATGACGAAGTACGCGCAAGACAACGGCGGCAGCGTGCAAGCTGTGGACTTCTTCCCGCTCGACGTGACCAGCTTCTCCGCCACCATAGGCAAGATCCAGGCGGCCAAGCCCGACGTGCTGCTCTCGGCGCTTGTCGGGTCCAACCACACCGCGTTCTATCGCCAGTGGGCGGCGTCCGGGATGAAGGCCAAAATCCCGATCGCGTCGACCACGTTCGGCCTGGTCGGCGAGATGTCGACGCTCAATCCGGCGGAAAGCGATGGCATCGTCACCGCCTATGGCTATTACCAGGAGCTCCAAACGCCCAAAAGCGTCGCCTTCATAAAGGCGCTGCGCGACAAGTTCGGCGCCGACCTGCCCTATGTGAGCGAACTGGCGGCCGCGAACTACGAGGGATTCTGGCTTTGGGTGGAGGGTGTCAAGAAAGCCGGGTCGGTCGATCGGACGAAGGTGATCGAGGCGCTGGACACCGGGCTGTCGTTCGACGGCCCGACCGGCAAAGTGACGCTCGACCACGCGACGCAGCACGCGACGCGCAACGCGTATCTCGGTCAGGCTAGCGACAAGACCTGGAAGGTGCTTGAATCGTACCCCGATCAGGTTCCATCGGACACGGCGGCAGTGTGCAACCTTGTCAAGGAGCCGAACACCAACAAGCAGTACGTGATCGACGTGAAGACCTGAGGCGCGCCGTGGCGCTCGCGGGACTGCTGGCGTTCAACATCCTGAGCAGCGTCGCGGTGCTGGTGCTGCTCAGCCTCGGCCTCGGCGTGATCTACGGCATGATGCGGGTCATCAACCTGGCGCATGGCGAGTTCCTGATGCTGGGCGCCTACGCCACCGTTGTCGCGACTGATGGCGGTGTCAATCTTTGGTTGGCGATGCTGGTCGTCGCACCCGTAGCAGTCGGCTGTGTCGGTCTCGTGATCGAGCGCTGCCTCGTGCGTTTCCTTTATGGGCGGATGATCGACACCATGCTGGCGACCTGGGGCCTCAGCCTGGCGCTGATCGGGATCATCACCACCGTGTTCGGCAACACCGTGCATGGCGTTTCCGCGCCGATTGGGGGGTTTGCGATCGGACCTTACGAGGGCAGCGGCTACGGGCTGTTCATCATCGTCGTCGCGGCATCCTTGACGGGCCTGCTGTGGTTGCTGCTGCGGGCGACCCGGTTTGGCTTGGTGGTCCGCGCCACCATGCAGAACCCGAACATGGCGTCCGCTCTCGGCGTGTCGCCGCAATTCGTCTACATGGTGACGTTCGCGCTCGGGTCGGCGCTCGCGGGCCTCGCCGGCGGCGTGCTGGCGCCGATCTCCGGCGTCGCGCCCAACATGGGCGGCGCCTTCATCGCCAAGGCTTTCATCACCGTTCTCGGCGGCGGTGCCGCCATCGTCACCGGCACCACGCTGGCTTCGGGGTTGTTCGGCGCGGTATCCGAACTCGTCTCGTTCAAGAGCACGCCGGTGTTTGGCGAGGTGACGCTGCTCGCCTCGGCGCTCGTCATGCTGCGCATTTTGCCGCAGGGGATAACGGGCCGCTTCTTCCGGAGGAGCCTGTGACGGGCCGGCACGCCGCCGCGGTCGGCTTCGCGCTCATGCTGGCGGCCATGGTTGGGGTCATGTTCGGCTTGCCGATGGTGTTCGACCTGTTCGGGCTGTTGCAGATGACGGTGTTCATCGCGATGGCCGTGCTGGCGCTAAGCCAGGGATTCATCTGGGGCTTCGGCGGCATCATGTGCTTCGGCCAGTCGGCGTTCTTCGGCCTCGGCGGCTACGCCTACGCCGTCTCCGTCGAGAACCTGGGCGACAGCACGGGTGCCGTGGCGCTGGCCATCCTGGTGCCGACGGCGTTCGCTGCGCTGCTCGGCTACTTCATGTTCTACGGCCGCATCAGCGACGCCTATGTCGGCGTCGTCACGCTGACGGTCACCATCATCCTGTTCAACGTGGTGAACTCGACGGCGGGCGACGTCTACACGATCGGTTCGGCACCGCTCGGTGGGTTCAACGGGATGCCCTCGGTGCCGACGCTCAACATGCCGGGCCACCCGGATGAGCCGCTCGACCCCGGACAGCTCTGGTACGTGACGATGGGCGCGCTCATCCTCGTATATGTGTTGTTGCGAGCGATCCTGGCCTCGCGCTTCGGGCGGGTTGTGGTCGCGATCCGCGAGAACGAGACGCGGGCGACGCTGCTCGGCTACGACCCGCGGCTCTACAAGCTGCTGGTGTTCTCGCTCGGCGGCGGCATCGCTGGGCTGGCCGGCTGCCTGTTCACCAATTGGGGCGCGTTCATCAGCCCCACCGCGTTCAGCCTCGCGACTTCGGCGCAGATCATCATCTACGTGCTGGTCGGCGGCCTCGGCACCCTGCTCGGCCCGATCCTGGGCGCGGTCGCGATCCAGTACCTCATCTCCCTGATCGGCACGCAGCAGGCGTTAAACGCTAATCTGATCCTGGGCGCGATTCTCATCGCCTTCGTGCTGCTCGTCCCAAAGGGCGTCGTGCCGGTGGTGCGCGACCTCCTTCTACGACTCCGCGAGCGGCGCGGCGCGGCGCAACCCGCGCCGGCACGGGCGGAGGCGCGGCCGTGACGGAAACGCCGCTGCTCGAGGCGCGCGGCGTTTCCATGCGGTTCGGCGGTGTGACCGCAGTCAATGATGTCCACTTCGCGCTCGGCGAGCGCGAGCTGCGCTGCCTGATCGGGCCGAACGGCGCCGGCAAGAGCACGTTCTTCAAAATGCTGACCGGCCAGCTCCGGCCGACGTCGGGAACAATCCTGTTCCGGGGCAAGGACGTCACCGGCATCGAGCCGCATGCGATCGCCCGGCTCGGCATCGGCATCAAGACGCAAGTGCCCAATGTGTTCAACGGGCTGTCGGTGCGCGAGAACATCGCGGTCGCGGCATTCCGGCGGAAGTCGATGGCCGCGTCGCGCCGGGTCGCCGATTCGACCCTGGAGCGGCTTGACCTGGCGCGCGTCGCGCATCGTTTGGTCGGACAGCTCGCGCACGGGCAGCGGCAGTGGGTGGAGATCGGCACGGTGCTGGCGCAGGAGCCCGATCTGATCCTGCTCGACGAACCCGCGGCCGGCATGACGCACGAGGAGGTGGTGCGCACCTCCGCGCTCATCCGCGAGATCAACCGCGAGCAGGCGGTGATTGTGGTCGAGCACGACATGCAGTTCATCCGGATGATCGCCAGCACCGTGACCGTGTTCAATCAGGGCGCGATCCTGATCGAGGACGACGTCGAACAAGTTCTCGCCAGCCCCGCGGTGCGCGACGTCTACCTGGGCAAGCGGGCGGCGGCATGATCAAGGTCGAAGCGCTGCACGCCGGCTACGGGCGGATTCCGATCCTCGCGGGCATCGGCTTCGCCGTGACTCGGGGCGAGTTCGTCGGCATCCTGGGCCATAACGGCATGGGCAAGACCACCTTGCTCAAGGCGCTGATGGGTTATCTGCCAGCGACCGGCGGTCACGTGCTGCTGGACGGGCGCGACGTCACCCGTCTCCCCCCGCACGCCCGGGCGCGGCTGGGCGTCGGCTATGTGCCGCAAGGCCGCGAGATCTTTCCGGCTCTGAGCGTCCACGAGAACCTTCGGATGGGATGCCTGCTGGCCAAGGGCGACGAGAGCGCGACGATCGCCGAGGTGCTTCGCCGGTTCCCCCGCCTTGTCAGGCTCGCCGACCGCCCGGGCGGCGCGTTGTCCGGCGGCGAGCAGCAGTTGTTGGCGCTCGCGCGTTGCTTGTGCGCCCATCCGCGCCTGATCCTGCTCGACGAGCCGACCGAAGGGATCCAGCCGTCCATCATCGACGAGATCATCGAAACGCTTCAGGCGCTGCGCAGGATGCGCGAGTTGACGGTCGTGCTGGTCGAGCAGAACCTGACGTTTATCGCGGCGCTGAGCCAGCGCATCCTGATTATCCAGAAGGGCGTCATCACCCGCGAGGTGAGCCCGGAAGCGATCGGCGACCCCGACTTGATCGCCGAGTTCGTCGGCATGGCCGCCTGAGCAACCTTCCGCAGAGGAGCTATCGATGGCGATACAAAGGCCCACGATGTCGCAGCTCGAGGACATCGCGCTCGACCTTGGCATGGAGCTGACGCACGAGCGAATGCAAACTTTCCTATCGTTGATGGACGGCACCTGCGCGTCCTACGACGTGGTGGACGCGCTGCCCGACGAGAAGCCGCCCGTGACGTATCCGCGAACGCCCGGCGTGGAGCCGTCGGCGGCGGACAACAAGTACAATGCCTGGTACGTCAAGACCACCATCAAGGGCGCGCCGTCGGGCAAGCTCGCCGGCAAGACGGTGGCGGTGAAGGACAACGTGTGCGTCGCCGGGGTGCCGATGATGAACGGGTCGGCGACCCTGGAAGGCTACGTGCCGGACATGGACGCGACCATCGTCACGCGGATGCTGGAAGCCGGCGCGACCATTCTCGGCAAGGCGCATTGCGAGTGCTTCTGCCTCTCGGGCGGCAGTCATACCGGCGCCAAGGGTCCGGTGCACAACCCACGCAAGCACGGCTACTCCGCTGGCGGTTCCTCCTCTGGCAGCGGCGCGCTGGTGGCGGCCGGCGAGGTGCACATGGCGATCGGCGGCGACCAGGGCGGCTCCATCCGGATGCCGGCGTCGTTCTGCGGTATCTACGGCATGAAGCCGACCTGGGGCTTGGTGCCCTATACCGGCGTCATGCCGATAGAGAGCACGATCGACCACACCGGGCCGATGACGGCGACGGTCGCCGACAATGCGCTGCTGCTCGAGGTGCTGGCCGGCGAGGACGGGCTCGACCCGCGGCAGAAATCGCCCAAGGTCATGCCCTACACGGAAGCGCTCGGCCGCGGGGTCAAGGGACTTCGGATCGGCGTGGTGACGGAGGGTTTCGGCTGGCTCGAGTCCGAGGCTGACGTCGACGCCAAGGTGCGGCAGGCGGCGGAACGGTTCGGCATGCTCGGCGCCGCCGTCGAGGAGGTGAGCGTGCCGATGCACCGGATCGGCAAGGATATCTGGGCGCCAATCGCGCTCGAGGGCCTGCAAGCCCAGATGATGCGCGGCAACGGTATGGGGTTCAACTGGAAGGGCCAGTACACCGTCGGCCTGCTCGACGCTCACGCGGCTTGGCGCGAACGAGCGAACGACCTGTCCGACTCGCTCAAGATCTCCATGTTCCTCGGCGAGTATTTCATCCGACACTATCGCGGCCGCTATTACGCCAAGGCGCAGAACATCGCGCGGCGGCTCACTGCCGCTTATGACGCGGCGCTTGCGACCTACGATTTGTTGCTGATGCCGACCCTGCCGATGAAGGCGACGCCGATTCCGCCGCCGGACGCGCCCTTGCAGCTCTACATCCAGCGCGCGTTCGAGATCCTCCCCAACACCTGTCCGATGGACGTGACCGGCCACCCCGCGATGTCGCTGCCCTGCGCCATGAGCGACGGCCTGCCGATCGGCGCCATGCTCGTGGGCAAGCATTTCGACGAGAGCACCATCTACGCGGCGGCGGCGGCGTTCGAGGGAGCCGGCGACTGGAAGGCGTTCTGACCGGGCAGCCGTTGTCGAAACCGGCCGTCTTGTGATCGGGAGCGTGGGTCAGCCCGCTACGGCGCCATTGACGCCGCCAAAAACGCCCAGCGCACAGGTGACAAGGGCCACGAAGCAGACCACCCAGAAGTAGACGCCGCGCAGCCGCACGGGCTCTGGCAAGGCCCGGGCGGCGAGTGCGATCAGGAATCCCAGCACCAGCGGCAGCAAGAGCGCGTTCATTACTTGCACGCCGATGTTCAGCGACACGAGGTCGGGCCAGAGCGCCACCAGCAGCGCGCCCCCGACGACGCAGGCGATGTAGACACCATAGAACCACGGTGCCTGGAACGGTCGCATCTCCAGAGATCGCTTGAACCCGGCGACCTCCCCCAAGCCCCAGGCCAACGCGAGCGACGCGACGATGGCCGCAACCATGCCGGCCCCGAGCACGCCAAGCGCGAACAGGAAGCGCCCGAGTTCGGTGCCGAAGAGCGGCGTCAGCGCGCCTGCCAAGTCCCCGATGGTGTTTAGCGCCCGATCCGGATTAGGCGTGCCGATGAACGCCGCGGCGGCGATCAGCACGGCGGCCATGACCAGCTGCGTCGCCACCGCGCCGATTGCGGTATCGATCCGGGCCGCGGCGAAATGCTCGGGTGCGAGGCGTTTGTCGGCAACTGCTGACTGCTGATAGAACACCATCCAGGGCATGATGACGGCGCCGATATTGGCCGCGACCAGATAAAGATAACCGGAATTGCCAAGAGCCGGGTGGAACATCTGGGCCGCGATCTGCGCCGGGTCGGGCCGCGCCAGGAAGGCCACGCCAAAAAACACGAACTCGACCAGCCCGAGCCCGATCGCGATGCG
>CAXUIE010000010.1:0-20395 GCA_964250825.1 uncultured Acidisphaera sp.
TACGAGGCGCTGAAGGGCGGCCTCGACTTCACCAAGGACGACGAGAACATCAACTCGCAGCCGTTCATGCACTGGCGCGACCGGTATCTCTATTGCATGGAGGGCGTCTCCAAGGCGATGGCCGAGACGGGGGAGATAAAGGGCACCTACCTCAACGTCACCGCGGCAACCATGGAGGATATGTATGAGCGCGCTGAATTCGCGCGCGACCTTGGCAGCGTCATCATCATGATCGACCTGGTGATCGGCTACACTGCGATCCAGTCAATGTCGAAATGGGCACGCAAGAACGACATGATCCTGCACCTGCACCGCGCGGGGCACGGAACGTACACGCGGCAGAGAAACCACGGCATTTCGTTCCGCGTGATCGCCAAATGGATGCGCATGGCGGGCGTCGACCACATCCATGCCGGAACCGTGGTTGGCAAGCTCGAAGGCGACCCGAACGTCATCCGCGGGGTTTATGACACCTGCCGCGAGCCGTTCGTCGAGCAGAACCTGCGGCACGGCATCTTCTTCGACCAACCCTGGGCGAGCCTGAAACGCATGATGCCCGTCGCGTCCGGCGGCATCCATGCCGGGCAGATGCACCAACTGCTAACCTATCTCGGCGAGGACGTGGTGCTGCAGTTCGGCGGTGGGACGATCGGGCATCCAATGGGCATCCAGGCGGGCGCGATCGCGAACCGGGTGGCGCTCGAGACGATGGTGAAGGCGCGAAACGAACGGCGAGACATCTGGAACGAGGGGCCGCAAATTCTGATGGAGGCGGCGCGCTGGTGCCAGCCTTTGCGGGCGGCGCTCGACACCTGGAAGGACGTCACCTTCGACTACGCCTCGACCGACTCGGTCGACTTCGTTCCCACGCCGACGGCCGCCTGACGGAGCAAAGCAATGAAACTGATGCAGGGCCAGTTCGCCTTCCTGCCCGAGCTGACGGGCGAGGAGATCGGCAAGCAAATCGAGTACGCGCTCGACAATGGCTGGGCCGTCGGCGTGGAGTACACGACCGACCCGCACCCACGGAACACCTACTGGTCCATGTGGGGTCATCCGATGTTCGACTTGCGGGATCCGGCGGGAGTGATGATGGAGGTTGAGGCCTGCCGGCGCGAGCATGGCGACAAATACATCCGGGTTGTCGCTTTCGACAGCAAAAAGGGCTGGGAGTCGGTGCGCATGAGCTTCGTCATCAATCGGCCCGAGCACGAACCCGGCTTTGAGCTGATTCGGGAAGAGGGGCCGGGTCGCACCCTGCGCTACACTCTGCGCAGCCGCTCGACCTTCGCCGCATGACCGCCGAGGCGCAGGTTCTCGAACGAGACGCGACGATCGATCTCGACGCGCTTTACCGCGAAAGCAACATCGCCGACACGATCGAGACGCTCGACCGCGATCTCGTCGGGCTGGTGCCGGTGAAAACCCGCATTCGGGAGATTGCCGCCCTGTTGCTCGTGGAAGGTGCCAGGCGGGGCATCGGACTGCAGGCCGAGCCGCCTTCGCTTCATATGTGCTTCACCGGCAACCCCGGCACCGGCAAGACCACGGTGGCGCAGCGCATGGCCGACATCCTGCATCAGCTGAGCTACATCCGACGCAACCACGTCGTGGCCGTCACACGCGACGACCTGGTGGGCCAATACATTGGACACACCGCGCCCAAGACGAAGGAGATCCTCAAGAAGGCGATGGGCGGCGTGCTGTTCATCGACGAAGCATATTATCTGTACCGCCCCGAGAACGAGCGCGACTATGGGCAGGAAGCGATCGAGATCCTGCTTCAGGTGATGGAGGACAAGCGCGACGATCTCGTCGTGGTGCTCGCCGGCTACAAGGACCGCATGGACACATTCTTCCGCAGCAACCCCGGCATGGCGTCACGCATCGCGCATCACATCGACTTCCCCGACTACCGGGAAGACGAGCTTATGCGGATCGCTGCCCTTATGGTGGGCAAGATGCACTATCGCTTCTCGCCCGACGGCGAGGCCGCGATGCTCGAATACATCGCCCGGCGCATGACCCAGCCGCGCTTCTCCAACGCCCGCTCCATCCGCAATGCGCTCGACCGCGCGCGACTTCGGCAGGCGAACCGCATATTCGCCGGGCGTGCGACTCCCGTGACGCGCCAGGCGCTGCAAACCATCGAAGCCTCTGACATCCGGGCAAGCCGCGTGTTTGCACTATAGGCCGACCATGCCGCATCGCCGCACCACATTCAGCAAATTCATCATCGAAAGCCTGCGCCGGACGGAACGCGACCCTGAGCTCGCCGCGCTGCTCAACGACGTGATGACGGCGTGCAAGCTCATCTCAATCGCGGTCTCCCGCGGAGCAACCGAACCGGTGCGCCCCGTTCAGGCGGGCATCCCCGGCGAGGAGCGCAAGCCGCTCGACAAGCTCGCCAACGAAATCATGCTCAACGTTTGCGAGTTCGGCGGCCAACTCTGTGGCATGGTATCGAAGGAATTGCCTGAGCCGTACGCCATTCCCGACGGCTTCCCGCGCGGGCGCTACCTGCTGCTGTTTGAGGCTCTCGAGGGTTCGTCGAACATCGATGTCAACATGCCTGTCGGCACAATCTTCTCCGTCCTGCGTGCTGCCGATGACGTGATCGAGCCTAAACCGGCCGACTTTCTCCAGCCGGGGACGCAACAAGTCGCCGCGGGATACGCGCTGCATGGGCCGGTGGCGATGCTGGTCGCAACACTCGGAGAGGGCGTGCACGGCTTCACGCTAGAACGTGAGATCGGCGCCTACGTCCTCACCCATCCGCACATGCGAATACCGGACATCACGCGGGAATTCGCGATCGACGCCTCGCTTGCGCGCTTTTGGGAGGCGCCGGTGCGCCGATATGTCGAGGAGTGCACGGAAGGGCGAAGCGGGCCGCGCGGCGAGAACTTCGACATGCGCTGGATTGCGTCGATGGTTGCGGAAGTGCATCGCATCCTGATCCGCGGCGGGCTGTTCATGCAGCCGCGGGACACGCGCGAGGGCTCGGGACAAGGAAGGGCGGCCCTGATGTATGCCGCGAACCCGCTGGCGATGATCGTCGAGCAGGCCGGCGGCGCCGCGTCGACCGGCCGACCGCGGCTGCTCGAGGTCGCACCGGCCGCCAACCACCAGCGCCCGCCGCCATTTATGGGCTCAGTGCGCGAGGTCGAGCGCGTCGCCGATTACCACGCCGCCTATGATCGGGGCGAACCTTTGGCCTTCGTCTCGCCGCTGTTCAATACGCGATCCCTGTTCCGCACGGCCTGAGGCGCGCGATGTCGCTCAAGCATCCCATCGTCTCGATCACCGGCTCGTCTGGCGCGGGCACCACCACCGTCACCTCCACCTTCGCGCAAATCTTCCGCCGCGAGGGCATAACCGCCGCAATGGTGAACGGTGACGCGTTCCATCGCTACGATCGAGCCGAGATGCGTGCGATGATGGCCGAAGCGACCCAGCGTGGATACAACCATTTCAGCCATTTCGGACCTGATTCGAACCTATTTGAGGAACTCGAGGCGCTGTTCCGCGCGTACTCCGAGACGGGAACGGGTCGCACGAGGAAGTACCTGCACGATGATCGCGAAGCGGCGCCCTATGCCCAGCCGCCCGGCACGTTCACGCCATGGGAAGACATCCCATCCGGCACCGACATGCTGTTCTACGAGGGCCTACACGGTGGCATCAAGACCGACAAGGTCGATGTCGCGCGGCACGCCGATTTGCTGATCGGCGTGGTTCCGATCGTCAACCTCGAATGGATCCAAAAGCTGCATCGCGACAAAGCGGCGCGGGGCCATTCGCACGAGGCGATCGTCGACACGATCCTGCGGCGGATGCCGGACTACGTGAACTACATCTGCCCGCAATTCACCGAAACGCACGTCAACTTTCAGCGCGTGCCGACGGTGGACACCTCAAACCCGTTCATCGCCCGCGACATTCCGAGCGCCGACGAAAGCATGCTTGTGATACGGTTCCGCGATCCGAAAGGAATCGACTTCCCGTACCTGCTGTCGATGTTGAAGGACAGCTTCATGTCCCGCGCCAACACCATTGTTTGCCCCGGCGGCAAGATGGCGCTCGCCATGCAGCTCATCTTCACACCGATGATCTGGCAGTTGAGGGACCGCAAGAAACGCGCGTTCTAGCAAACGGGGCTTGGCTTGGCCAAGGCCGGCCCCGCGCACGTTACACGTGAAAGCTTTCGCCGCAGCCGCAGCGGCCCTTCTCATTTGGGTTAGTGAACGTAAATCCCGACGCAAGCGCCTTGGCCTCGTAGTCCATCACCGTGCCGATCAGGAACAAGGACGCCTTGCGGTCAACCAGAACCGTGAGGCCCTTGTCGGTGACGATTTCGTCGGTGGCGACGGGCGCGTCCGCCCAAGACATGTCGTAAGACATTCCCGAGCAGCCCTTGGTCTTGACGCCGATCCTGAGCAGCATCCCGTCTTGCCCCTTGGCGTACAGCGAGCGCAACCGCTCGGCCGCCCTGTCCGTCAGTGTCATAAGAGGAGGCAGCGGTCGGCGGGGCTTCTTGGTCTCGGTCGTGGTGCTCATGGCTACGTCCAGCTTCAATACATGTTCAACTGCAGCCGCGCTTCATCCGTCATGCGGCTCGGATCCCAGGCGGGCTCCCATACCGTCTCGACCTCGCAACCGGTAACGCCGGGGACGGTCAAGACGGCCTCTTGCACCTGCACCGGCAATTCCTGGGCACTCGGGCAGCCCGGCGCGGTCAAGGTCATCTCCACCTTCACCTTGCCATTGTCATGAATGTCGACCGCGTAGATGAGACCGAGTTCGTAGATGTTGACCGGGATCTCTGGGTCGAACACGGTTGCGATCGCGTCGATAATCGCGTCCTCGCCGAGCTTGGGCGGCGTTTCCCCCTCCGGCGTCCAGGATCCGTGCTTCCGCGGCGCTCCCGGTGTCAGCTCACTCACTACTCGAATCCCCCTCGCCCGCGAGCGCCGCGACCAGCGCGTGCCAGGGCAGCGTGGCGCATTTCACCCGCGATGGATACTCATGCACGCCCGAGAGCGGCTGCAAGCGCTCCAGCGGATGCGCGAGCGGGCCGTCGCAATTCGGGCAGATGCCGGTGCGCGCCAACTCGCGAAAAGCCTCGAACAGCGCCCGCGCGTCGGCCGGTTGTCTACCCTGCACGGTTTCGGCCATCAGGTCCGCCGAAGCGACGCTGATCGCGCAGCCGCGCGCGTCGAACCCGGCCTCGGCGATCGCCCCGTCAGACGCATAGCGCAACCACACCTGGACGCGGTCGCCGCACATCGGGTTGTCGCCCTTGGCGGTCGCGTCGAAGTGCTCCGGCCGGCGCGCGTGGCGCGGACGCCGTCCGTGGTCGAGAATAACCTCCTGATAAAGATCGCGCAGGTCGTCGAACATCAGGCGAAGAACTCCCCAACGCGGACCAGGGTGTCGGCCAGCGCGTCGATCTCACCGCGCGTCGTGTAGACGCCGAAGCTCGCGCGCGCGGTGCTCTCCACGCCAAGGCGGCGCATCAACGGCTCGGCGCAGTGGTTGCCGGCGCGCACCGCTATCCCTTGCCGGTCGAGCAATGTCGCGACGTCGTGGGCGTGCGCGCCATCCATGGTGAACGAGATGACGCCGCCGCGGTCCTGCGCGCGCCCAAGAATGCGCAAGCCCTCAACCTCGGAAAGGCGCGCCAAGGCGTGGTCGGTGAGCGCCGCTTCGTGCGCCGCGATCGCCTCGTAGCCGATCGCCTGCACGTAGCAGATCGCCGCCTTAAGGCCGATCGCCTCGATGATGGCCGGCGTGCCCGCCTCGAATTTGTGCGGCAGCTCGGCCCAGGTCGCGCGCTCGTACGAAACGGACGAAATCATGTCGCCGCCGCCCATGAACGGCGGCATCCTCTCCAGCAGCTCGCGCCGCGCCCACAGCACGCCGATCCCGGTCGGGCCGTAGAGCTTGTGGCCGGTGAAGACGTAGAAATCGCAGCCGATGGCCTGGACGTCGACGCGCCGATGCACCACCGCCTGCGACCCGTCGAGCATCACCTTGGCCCCGTGCGCGTGCGCCGCGCGCACGATCCGCTCCGCCGGCGTGTAGGTGCCGAGCACGTTGCTCATGTGGGTGATCGACACGAGGCCCACCTTGCCATCAGCCAGCAGCGCCTCGAACGCCGTCATGTCGAGCTCGCCGGCGTCGGTGATCGGCGCGACCCGGAGTTCGATGCCGTGCGCGTCACGCAGCATCAGCCAGGGGACCAGGTTAGAGTGATGCTCCATGCCAGAGATTAGAACCGCCTGGCCGGGCTCGAGGATGCCGCGCCCGTAGCTGTGGGCGACCAGGTTGATCGCTCCGGTGCTGTTGGCGGTGAACACGATCTCGCGGCGGTCCGGCGCATTGATGAGCGCCGCGACGGCATCACGCGTGCCCTCGTACGTCTCGGTGGTGCGCTCGCTCATCCAATGGAGACCGCGATGCACGTTGGCGTACTGCGTTTCCATTGTCTCGCGCATCGCCTCGATCACCGCGCGCGGCTTCTGCGCCGACGCGGCACTGTCGAGGAAAACCAGAGGCTTGCCGCGCACGGTCTCCCCGAGTATCGGGAAATCCTCGCGGATGCGACGCACGTCGAGCGCGGCGGGGCGGGTGAGGACGTTCATGCGGCCTGCTTCTCCCACCAGCCCGTCACTCTCGCCTCAAGCGCGGCGCGAACGCCGGCATGAGCCACCAAATCGAGCGCTTCGGCCAGGAACGCCCGCACCAAGAGTGAACGCGCCTCCGCTTCGGGGATACCCCGGGTGCGGAGATAGAACAGCTGCTCGGGGTCGAGTTCGCCGACCGTGGCGCCATGACTGCACTTGACGTCGTCGGCGAAGATCTCGAGTTCGGGCTTGCTGTCGATCTCCGCTTCGGGCGACAGCAGCAGCGCCTGGTTCATCTGATAGCCGTCGGTCTTCTGCGCGGCGCGCGCCACCTCGATCCGCCCCTGGAAAACGCCGCGCGAACGGCCCGCCAGGACGTTTTTCACCGTCTGGCGCGACGCGCAACGCGGCGCGTCATGCGCGACCACGCTGGTGAAGTCTCCAACCTGTCGCCCGGTGAGCAATTGCGCGCCGTTGAGGTGGACGGTTCCACCCGGCCCAGCCAGCCGGGCATGGAACTCGGTGCGAACCATGCGGCCGCCGAGCGTCAGCGCGAACGCGTCGTACGCGCCATTCGCCTCGACCTCGACATAGGTCGTTGCAAGATGGAAGGCGCCCGGCGCCTCGTCCTGCACTCGGACATGCACGAGCGAAGCACTGCCAGCGAGGTGCACTTCGACTACCGGGTTGTGCAAGTATTCGCCAGTGCCGATCGAGGTTTCAAGTAATACCAGCCGCGCGCCATCGGCCAGACGCACGCGATGGCGCGGATGAAACGCCACGGGATTGCCCGGGCCGGCCGTGGCGAGACTGACAAGTTCCAACACGCCGGCATCGACGCCGGCCGGCACGTCGATCACCGCGCCGTCCTCAGCCAACATGGTGTTAAGTGCCGCGAGAGGGTGCCGTTCCGGCTGCGCCAGTGCGCCAAACGCGGGGTCATCGGAGAAGCGTGCGATGCGAAGACCCGCGGGAACGGTCGAAAGGTCGGCGCGAAACTGACCACCCTCGACCACCAGCCGGCCGCCGTCCAGCTTCGGCAGCGCTGCGAGCAGCGAGCCGCTATCCGTGGCCGGGGTTTGCGCCTCGGCGAACACAGCATCGGCGACCGGACGCAGATTGGTGTATTTCCAGGCCTCGTTGCGCAAGGTCGGCAGTCCGGCCGCGCGAAACGCCGCCGCCGCCGCTGCGCGTGCCGTAGGGTCGCCCGGCAAGCGGTGCCGAGCGGCCTCGAAGCGAGCCAGGAAGCCCTGCTCCGCGCGTTGCGGGACGGCATTCATGCCGCCTCGCTCTGCACGGCCGCGTAGCCCTTCGCCTCAAGCTCGTGCGCCAGCTCCGGCCCGCCGGAACGGACGATCCGGCCGCCCACGAGCACATGCACGCGATCCGGCACGATGTACTCGAGCAGGCGCTGATAGTGCGTGATGACCAGGGCGGAGAAGTCCGGGCCGCGCAGCGCGTTCACGCCGCCGGCGACGATCTTCAGCGCATCGATGTCGAGCCCGCTGTCGGTTTCATCCAAGATGGCGAGCTTCGGGCGCAGCAGCGCCATCTGCAGCACCTCGTTGCGCTTCTTCTCGCCGCCCGAAAAGCCGACATTGACATTGCGCTTCAGCATGTCTTCCGGCATCGACAGCCGCTTGGTTTCCGCCCGCGCCAGCTTGAGAAACTGCACCGCGTCGAACTCGGTTTCGCCGCGCGCGCGTCGCTGCGCGTTCAGGGCGGTGCGCAGGAAGTTGGCGTTGCCGACGCCGGGCAGTTCCACCGGATACTGGAACGCGAGGAACAGTCCGGCCGCGGCGCGCTCTTCAGGCTCAAAGGCAAGCAGGTCGCTCCCGTCGAACGTCGCGGTCCCGCCCGTCACGTCGTAGCCGTCGCGCCCCGCGAGCACATAGGATAACGTCGATTTGCCGGAGCCGTTCGGCCCCATGATGGCGTGCACCTCACCCGTGGGCACCGCGAGGTCGATGCCACGCAGGATCGGCTTGCCGTCAACCGTCGCCGTAAGATTACGGATCTCGAGCATCTCAGCCGACCGATCCCTCGAGGCTGACCGCCAGCAGCTTCTGCGCTTCCACCGCGAACTCCATCGGCAATTCCTTGAGCACGTCCTTGCAGAACCCGTTGACGATGAGGCTCACCGCGTCCTCCTCGGACAAGCCGCGCTGACGGCAGTAGAACAGCTGGTCGTCGGCGATCCTGGAGGTGGTCGCCTCGTGCTCAACCTTCGCCGTCGGATTGCGGCTCTCGATATACGGAACGGTGTGAGCGCCGCACTGATCGCCGATCAACAGGCTGTCGCATTGCGTGTGGTTCCGTGCCCCGCGCGCCTTGGGCAGGATGCGGACCAGGCCGCGATAGGTGTTGTTGGAACGACCGGCGCTGATCCCCTTGGAGACGATCGTGCTCCGGGTGTTGCGGCCGACATGGATCATCTTGGTGCCGGTGTCCGCCTGCTGGCGGTTCGCCGTCACCGCGACCGAATAGAACTCGCCCACGCTGTCGTCGCCTTCCAGCACGCAGGACGGATACTTCCAAGTGATCGCCGATCCGGTCTCCACCTGCGTCCAGCTGATCTTGCTGCGCGCACCCCGGCAGGCCCCGCGCTTGGTGACGAAGTTGTAGATGCCGCCCCGCCCCTCGGCATCGCCCGGATACCAGTTCTGCACCGTGCTGTACTTGATTCGCGCGTCGTCGAACGCGACCAGCTCGACCACGGCGGCGTGCAGCTGGTTCTCGTCGCGCTGCGGCGCGGTGCAGCCCTCGAGGTAGCTGACGTGGCTGCCTTCCTCGGCGATGATGAGCGTGCGCTCGAACTGGCCGGTATTGCGCGCGTTGATGCGGAAATAGGTGGACAGCTCCATCGGGCAGCGCACGCCCTTGGGAATGAACACGAAGCTGCCATCGGTGAACACGGCGCTGTTGAGCGCGGCGTAGAAATTGTCGCCTGGCGGCACCACGCTGCCGAGATATTGCCGCACCAGCTCGGGATGCTCGTGAACCGCTTCGCTGATCGGGCAGAAGATCACGCCCGCCTTGGCAAGCGTGGAGCGGAACGTGGTCGCGACCGAGACGCTGTCGAACACCGCGTCCACCGCGATCTGGCCCTCGCCCTCCTGCGGCTCGACGCCGGCGAGGATGGCGCGCTCGCGCACCGGGATGCCGAGCTTGTCGTACATGGCGAGCAACGCCGGATCCACCTCGTCGAGGCTCTTGGGGCCGGCCTTCCGCTTCGGTGCGGCGTAATAGTGGATGTCCTGGTAATCGATGGGCGGATGGTCGACCCGCGCCCAGCCGGGCTCGGGCATCGCCTCCCACGCCGCGAACGCCTTGAGTCGCCACTCAAGCAACCACGCAGGCTCGTCCTTGCGGGCCGATATCAAACGGATGGTGTCCTCGCCCAGCCCCTTGGGCGCGAAGTCCATCTCGATGTCGGTTTCGAAACCCCATTTGTAGCCCGACTCAGTGACGGACTGGAGCGTATCGAGCGTGGCGGGAATGGCTGACATTCGATAATCCTATTCGGCGGCCGGCATCGCGGGCCGGCGCGGCGCGGGGAAGGCGGACGGTATGGAAACCCCCATCATGTCCGCGAGCGTGATGTCGGATAGCGCCTGCTGGATGGCAAGGTTGACCGGATCCCATCGCCCGCGCATGGGGCAGAGTTCCTGACTGTCGCACCCCGTTGTCGCACCGTCGACGCAGGCCGTGAGCGCGATCGGCCCGTCAATGGCAACGATCACGTCCGAAACCGCGATGGAATGGAGGGCACGCATCAGCCGGTAACCGCCTCGGGCGCCCCGCTGAGACGCCACCAGGTCACTGGCCGCCAGCGCCTTCAGCACCTTGGCCACCGTCGGCTCCGGAATGCCGATCGCGGCTGCGATGCCCGGCGCGGTCTGCACCACCTCGCCCTTCGAGAGGCGAACCAGCACGACCACGGCATAATCGGTCAGCTTCGACAGCCTCAGCATCGCATCCACCGGAACGCTAATCGGACCTCAGCGGTCCTGATTGCCGGGACATGGGGCATCTGCGACGCGCGGTCAAGGGCGTCGAATACTCCGGGGACGGAGCCCGCACGCGCGGCCCGGGAATCAGGCCCCGAGCGCCTCCCCGAACGGCACCCAAGTGTGGCCGTCGAAGCGCACCAGTCTCAGCTTCTTGATGCCGGAAAAGTCGCCGGGCTTGACGCTGAAACGAACGCCGGGCTGAAACATCGGCGGCGCGTAGTCGATGTGCCAGGCCTGATCGGCGATGTTCTCCCGCGAAAGGTCGTCGCCGCAGGCGCGCAGCACCTGTTCCAGGCATTGCGCCTGCGAGTAGCCGTAAACGACGCTCGCATCCTTGAGGTCGGCGTCCGGATAGTATTTCGCGAGAAAGGCGCGCCAATCCTTGTAGCCTTGGTCGGCCTGCCATTGCGGGTCGGTCGGATCCTTCATGTAGGCGGTGGTGACAATGCCCACGCATTTCTCGACCCCGGCCGGGACCAAGGCCGTCGCCACCGAGGAGGCCGGGTTGGAGACGATAAACTGCGGTTTCCAGCCGATATCGAAAACCTTGCGGATGGTCATTGCGGAAAATTTCGGGATCCCAGCGAAGAAAAACGTATCCGCTCCGGATCCTTGCGAGGAGAGCACCTGGCTGTCGGTGGTCGGATCGGTGGTTTCGTAGCTCGTCGCCGATACGATGGCCTGGCCGGCACGGTCGCCGAAACCGTCGCGCATCCCCTTCATCAGGTCGCGGCCGGAATCGTCGTTTTGATACAGGACGGCGACCTTGGCCTCCGGCTTGGTTTGTTGAATGAACTTCGCGTAGACGCGGCCCTCGAGCTGGTAGCTCGGTTGCCAGCCGATCACGTACGGGAAGTGCTCGTGGTCGAAGAACTGGGTGGCGCCGGACGCGACGAACACGTCGGGCACCTTCCTATCGTTGAGATATTTGCGGGTCGACATGCCGGTTGGCGTGCCGAGCTGGGCGAAGATGAACGCCACCTTTTCCTGTTCCACCAGCCGGCGGGTCTGCTCGACGGTTTTGGGCGGCGTGTAGCTATCGTCGAGTTGAAGCAGGTTGATCTTGCGGCCGTTGATGCCGCCCGCCTCATTCAACATACGAAAGTATGCGGCGTTGGCGCGGCCGATCGAGGAATACGCGGAAGCCGGGCCGCTAAACGGCATGGTGGAGCCGACGAGGATCTCGCTGTCCGTGACGCCCGGAGCGTTTTTCTTCTCCGCCCGCCCCGGCCGCGCCGTTGCCGCCGTGAGCCCGAGTGCGAGGGCGCTGCGGCGCGTCATCCGGATCATCGTTTTCTCCAAGGTTCATTCGCCTTGAGCGCAGCGTAACGCCCCCTCGCCGGGGTTCACAACGCGGCCCTGCCCGCCTAACGTCCGCGCCGCAAATAGTATGGAGAGGAGCACGTCGATGCCGATGCTCGAAGGCAAGGTCGCGGTTGTCACCGGCTCGGGAGGCGGCATCGGGCGGGAGATCGCGATCATGATGGCCGGCGAAGGGGCCAAGGTCATCATCAACGATGTCGGCGCCTCGCTTTCCGGCGAGGGCGGCTCCGCTACTCCGGCCGAGCAAACCAAGCAGCTGATCGAGCAGCGCGGCGGGCAGGCCGCCATCAACACGGATAGCGTGGCGGAATGGGGCTCGGCGCAGAAGATCATCCAAGCGGCGATGGACCATTTCGGCCGTGTCGACGTGGTGGTGAACAACGCCGGCATCCTGCGCGACGTGATCTTCCACAAGATGACGCCGGAGGATTGGCTGGCGGTCATCGCCGTGCATCTGAACGGCAGCTTCTTCACCAGCCGGGCCGCGGCCGAACATTTCCGCAAGCAGGAAAGCGGGGCGTTCGTCCATATCACCAGCACGTCGGGGCTGATCGGCAATTTCGGGCAGGCGAACTACTCGGCGGCCAAGCTCGGCATCACCGCGCTGTCAAAGTCGATCGCGCTCGACATGAAGCGCTACAACGTGCGCTCCAACTGCATCGCTCCGTTCGCCTGGAGCCGGATGACGAGCTCGATCCCGGTCAACACACCCGAGCAGCAAGCGCGCATCGCCAAGATCCAGCAGATGACGCCCGACAAGAACGCGCCGGTGGCGGTGTTCCTCGCGTCCGATCTCGCCAAGGACGTCTCAGGCCAGGTATTCGGCACAAGGCACAACGAGATCTATCTTTTCAGCTCGCCCAAGCCGATCCGCAGCGTGCACCGGAGCGAGGGCTGGACACCGACCCTTGTCGCCGAGCAAATGCTGCCGGCGATGCAGGCGTCGTTCATGCCGCTCGATCGCAGCGGCGACGTATTCGGCTGGGACCCGATCTGATCGGAGGGCGGCCGGGGCCACCCGGTCGCCGCCGCATCGAAAGAGCCGAATGGACGCCGCGCAAGCACCGCTCGCCCCGGAGAAATTCCGCGACCCGCTGCTCACCGCCAAGGGAGAGCGGCGCGCGACCGTGCCGCTGACCGGGCTTGAAACGCTGTGGTTCAATACCGGCACCCTGTGCAACCTCACTTGCCGGAATTGCTACATCGAGTCCTCGCCGCGCAACGACCGGCTGGCGTATCTGTCGCTTGCGGATGTGGTCGCCTATCTGGACGAGATCGCGGCGGATGGACTGCCGACACGCTCGATCGGGTTCACCGGCGGCGAGCCGTTCATGAACCCCGCCCTGCCCGACATGCTGGAAGCGGTGCTCGGTCGCGGCCTGGATGCGCTGGTGCTCACCAACGCGATGCGGCCGATGCGCAAGGCTTCCGAGCGCCTGCTGCAACTGCGCGAGCGTTACGGCGAGCGCCTAACGTTGCGCGTTTCAGTCGATCATCATGACGTCGCGGTGCACGAGGCGGAGCGCGGCAAGCGTAGCTGGCGGCCGACAATCGAGGGGCTGGTCTGGCTAGTACGCAACGGGTTCGCCATCGATGTGGCCGGCCGCCGGTTCACTGGCACGCCGGAGGACACGTTGCGTGAGGGTTTCGCGAGATTGTTCGCCAAATTGGGCGTTCCGGTCGATGCGCGCGACCCGATCCGGCTGATGCTGTTCCCGGAGATGGACGCAACCCGTGACGTCCCGGAGATCACGACCGCTTGCTGGGGCATTCTCGGCCGCGCGCCTGAGAGCGTGATGTGTGCGAGCGCCCGCATGGTGGTGAAGCGCCGGGGGTCGGACGCACCGGCCGTCATCGCCTGCACGTTGCTGCCCTACGACCCTGCCTTCGAGCTCGGGCGCACCCTCCGCGACGCAAGCGGGCCGGTCTCCCTCAACCACCCGCACTGCGCCTCGTTCTGCGTCCTCGGCGGCGCTGCGTGTAGCCGGGGCTGATCAGGCCACCTGCACGTCCTCCCAGAACCCGAAGCGACCGCCGACTTGCTGCATGGGGGGGCGAGGGGCCTCGTACGACCAAGCGGCGCGAGGATGCCGCGCGCCGTCGACGATCACGTCATAAAACTGAACGCCGTGCGGGCAGGCCCGATCGGAATCGGTTTTGGGCGCCTTCTCGAGCCAGTCCGTGCGTACGGCGGACACCGGAAAATATTGATATCCGCCGGTCTCGACGATGTCGTCGCTTTCCGCCACGGTTTGGCCTTGCAGGACTGCCTTCATCGCGCGCGCTCCTATGTGAACGCCTCAGCATACACTCCCGGGCCCGGCGTGCCAGGGTTGGGCCGTTTAGCACGTTAGTTCGGGCGAGCCGGCCCGGGCGGCAGGTGGCCAAGCGGTTGGACGACTTCGAACCAGAACGAGCATGCCGGCTGCGCCGCCTCAGTCGGGTATGTCATTGGGATGCTCGGCTGCCCGTTGCGGGGCGCGAACAAGGCTTGAACCCGCTCGCTCATGACCGGATCAACGGCCACGAGTATGCTGGGAAGCGGACGCGCACCTTCTCGGCTCCGAGCAAGAGCATGGAAGCCTGCAGGTATTGTTCGGAGTAGACGCGCGGCCCCATGCCGGCGGATAGTCGTCCGGAAGGAACACGTCATGCACGTGGATGAGGACACCGCGCCGGAGCCGGGGACGTATCTCGAGGAAGAACACGGTCGCGTCCGAATCGGGCAATGTCCTCTACGCGGAAGATCTCGCTGCCGATAATTCTTAATCAGCGCGCAGCATCTCCCGAAGCAGCGTGTTGAATGGAACCGGCGCCTCGTAAGATGTCCAATGGCCGGCGCCCGGAATGATCCGAAAGTCGAGGTCGGGCTGAACCGCGCGCAACATGGCTTCCCGCTTCCGAAGATCGGGGTAGGCCGGCGCATCGAATTCGCCGTAGATCGCGCCGACCGGCGCGCGCACGCGGTCCAACGCCTCCACGGTTGCCATGGAGCGCGACAGGAGCGGCGTGCGCAGCCGGTTGCGCACCGAGTGCCAGTCCTGGATCGCGAGCGCGAGCGCGTCGATCTTGGCCGGATCGTGAATCATCAGTTCGGCCAAATTGGTCCGGTGCCCTTCCACCCGCGCGGCCCCGGTCTTGTGGCGTACGGAAACCAGTTCGAGGGTGCGGGCCCGGCCGCCGAGGCCACCCGGCCCATTCACCGTAAGGGACCGCACGCGCCCACCGTGCAGGGCGGCGACAATGGCGCTGATCATGCCGCCGAACGAGAAGCCGACGATGTCATAGCGCGTGTTCCTGCCGATCAAGGAATCGAGCCCGTCGGCGACGATGCGCGCGATGCCCTCGGGCGTGGGTGGCTCCGGCGCGTTCGCCGATTCGCCGAGCCCGGGCAAGTCGGCCGCCAGCACGCGATACTGCCCCGAAACGGCGGGAATCGTGCGCACCCAGTGCCGCCATGAACCGTTGCCGCCGTGCAGCATGACGAGCACGGGACCAGCGCCCCATGCGTGCCACACCATGGCGCCCTCGCCGCACGGCGTTTCGAACCGCTCGGATCGGGCTTCAAGGTCGCTGAGCACGGCGGGCAGCTCATCAGATGGTGGGCTGTCGTTCATCGCTTCTCCGTCCATCGTTCGTAGGGATAGCCGACCCGCATCGTCAAGTTGCGCCGGATCGCGCGAGGTCGGAAGGTGACGAGGCGGCCGAGAATGCAATAGGCTTCGCCCCGCAGAATACGAGGAGGAATCCATGGCCAAGCCACCGACGACGGAGGCCCGCGACAGGGTCCGAGCAGTTGTTCCCAAACTGATCGATGCAACCGACAATTGGCTGTTCGGGGATATCTGGGAACGCCCAGAACTTTCCAAGCGGGACCGCAGCCTCATCACCTGCGCTGTATTGGTCGCGACCTACCGGCCGGAGCAGCTTAAGGGGCATCTCGGCCGGGCGCTGCACAACGGCGTCACCAAGGAAGAGCTGAGCGAGCTCATCACGCACGTCGCATTCTACGCCGGCTGGCCGGCGGCGATGAGCGCGGCGAACATCGCCAAGGGCGTGTTCGAGGAAGAATAACGGCAATAGTCAACAGGGAGCGATGCCATGCGGGTGGGCTTCATCGGTCTCGGCACCATGGGCGCCAGCATGGCCGCCAATCTCCAGCAATCCGGTCATGCCCTGGTCGTGCACGACGTGCGGAAAAGCGCGGCCGAGCGGCACCTCGCCGCGGGCGCGATCTGGGCCGATTCGCCCCGCGCCGCGGCCGAGCAGGCCGAAATCGTGTTCACGTCGTTGCCCGGGCCTCCCGAGGTGGAAGCCGTTGTCAATGGGCCGGACGGCATTCTCGCCGGGCTCAAACCGAGCGGCGCCTACTTCGATCTTTCGACGAACGCCCCGGGCTTGGTGCGCAGGCTCCACGCGCTGTTCGCCGAGCAAAACAAATACCTGCTCGACGCGCCCGTCAGCGGCGGTCCGGCGGGGGCTGCGAGCGGCAAGCTGGCGATCTGGGTCGGGGGCGACGAGCAGATTTTCCAGCGGTTCAAGCCGGTGCTGGACGGCTTCAGCGATCAAGCCCGCTACATCGGCCCGATCGGATCGGGGTCCATCGCCAAGCTCGTGCATAATTGCGCCGGCTATGCGGTGCAGACCGCGTTGGCGGAGGTGTTCACCATGGGCGTCAAGGCGGGGCTCGAGCCCGGGCCATTGTTCGAGGCCGTGCGACAAGGCGCGCTCGGACGCCGCCGTTTGTTCGATCGACTGGCGGACCAGTTCCTTTCCGGCAAGTACGAGCCGCCCGCATTCGCGCTGAAACTCGCGCACAAGGACATGTCGCTCGCGACGGCGTTGGGACGGGAGGTCCGAGTGCCCATGCGGCTGGCCGAGATGGCGTTCGCCGAGATGACGGAAGCGCTCAACCGCGGTTGGGGCGAGCGGGACTCGCGCACGCCCATGCTGCTGCAACAGGAGCGCGCCGGCGTGTCCATCGCGGTGCCCGACGAGATGTTGCGGAAAATCATCGCCGAGGACTGAGTGGCAAGTGGCTGACGCCCTCGCAAAGGCCTCGACCGCCGGAGACGATACTTTTATCGTAACGGATGTGGTCCGGTTTCGGTTGCAAGCGAGGCCCGCGTGTTCCGCCTCCATCCGAAGGCCGTTTTCAAGGCGTCGGAGCCGCTGACGCAGGACGAGCCAATTCCGGCCGAACTGCGTGCCGCGCTGCATAGCGAGCGCATTTCGGACGTTGTGAACCGTACACCGGTGGCGGTTGCGGTGAATGCCGTGAACGCGACGGTGACGGCCTGGGTCCTGTCCCGGGCTGAGCCGGCTTGGCCCGGACCGATCGTTTGGCTGCTGATCTTCATGGCGGTGATCGCCGCCCGGCTGCTGGCGTGGTGGAGGCTCCGCGGTCAGGCACTCCAGTCGCGGCGGCCGACCCAGCTTGCCCTTCTAGGCTCGCTCGCGACGGGGCTGGCGTGGGGGATCGGCACCGCGCTGCTTTTGCCCGAGCTGCCGAGCTACCGCTTGTTCGTCGCGTTCGTTGTCGGCGGAATGTGCGCCGGCAGCGTGACGATAAGCGCCGCCCACATGCCGAGCCTGGCCGCGTTCCTGCTTTCGGCCACCGTCCCCCTTGCTGCCCGCTTCTTGTACGAGGGAACTCACACCACCATCCCGATGGGTTTCATGGGCCTCGTTTTCGCGGCGGCGCTCATGGTCACGGGCCGCGCTTTCAGCGCCTCATTCGGCGATCGGCTGCGATTGCAATGGGAGTTGAACCAAGCGAACCAAAAGCTGCGCGAGGAAATCGCCGAGCATCAGGCGACCGAGGCCACTTTGCGGCAAACGCAAAAGCTCGACGCGATCGGACAGCTCACCGCCGGGATCGCGCATGACTTCAACAATCTTCTGATGATCATCGCCGGCCATACGGAGATGCTGCGCTCGGCAGCCCCACCGGCCGAGATGGAGCGCCGCGTGGCGGCCATCCGGGACGCGACGGCGCGCGGCTCGCAGTTGACGCGCCAATTGCTCGCGTTCGGCCGTCGCCTGCACCTCCAACCACGGGTGGTCGACCTCAATACCCTCCTGGGCGAGATGACTGATTTGCTCGCGCGCACGCTGGGCCGCGACGTCGACGTGCGTTTCACGCCTTCAGGCGACCTCTGGCCCGTCCACGTCGACGCCGACCAGATCGAGCACGCGATCCTCAACCTGGCGATCAATGCGCGCGACGCGATGCCGAGGGGCGGTGTCGTGACGATCGCGGCCGCCAACGTCGAACGTCTGCCCAGCGCTCTCGAAGCCGAGCGGCCCGGCGGTCAGTATGTCTGCATCACCGTCCGCGACACGGGAACGGGCATGCCCCAAGAGGTGCTCAATCGCGCGGTCGAACCGTTTTTCACCACGAAAGCAGCCGGCCAAGGGTCCGGTCTCGGCCTCAGCCAGGTTTATGGGCTGGTGCACCAATCGGGAGGCACGCTCAGAATAGACAGCCGCGCCGGCGGGGGCACCACGGTGGAGATCTATTTGCCGCGCACCACTACTAACCAAAGCGGCAAGGGCGGCATGGCCGCGGGGGCGGATGGTGGGCGCGACAGGGATTGAACCTGTGACCCCCGCCATGTCAAGGCGATGCTCTCCCGCTGAGCTACGCGCCCATCCGCTCCGATTTATCTACTGGTAGCATCGCCTCGTCGCAAGCCGGGTGATGACACGGAGCGCATAGCCCGCTTCAATGGATAAATGGACCTTCCCGTCCCGATCTGGCCTTTTGCGGTGCTGCGGCCTGAGCAGCAGACCGTGCCCGTCGTTGTCGCGTCGCCACACTCGGGCCGCGAGTATCCGCCCGAGTTCGTGGCGGCGGCCCGATTGGACCCGGTCGGTTTGCGACGGAGCGAGGACAGCTTCGTCGACGAGCTCTTCGGGGCGGCCCCCCAACATGGCATGCCGCTGCTGTCCGCCACGTTCCCGCGCGCCTTCTGCGACCCGAACCGGGAGCCGTGGGAACTCGACCCGGCCATGTTCGATGAGGCGCTTCCCGCGTGGGTCAACACCACGAGCCCTCGCGTCGCGGCCGGGCTCGGCACCATCGCCCGCGTGGTCGCTTCCGGCGAGTCGATCTACCGAGACAAGCTGAGCTTCGCCGAGGCGGAGCGACGCGTGCAGTGCTTCTGGGAACCATACCACCGAGCGCTGGACAACCTGATAGAAACGACGCGCGCCACGTTTGGCGCCTGCTTGGTGATCGACTGCCATTCGATGCCAGCGCACGGGTGCGGTGGCCGGAACGACGCGATGCCTGCGGATTTCGTGCTCGGCGACGCGCATGGCACGGCCTGCGGCCCTCGGCCGGTTCGCTTCGTGGAGCGGGCGCTCGCCGCGCTGGGCTATGTGGTGCGGCGCAACGACCCCTATTCAGGGGGCTTTGTGACCCGTCATTACGGCCAGCCCCGCGAGGGCGTGCACGTGCTCCAGGTCGAGCTGGCGCGCCGCCTATATATGAACGAAACCTCGATCCAACGTATCAAGCGGTTCGCCTCGGTGCAGCACGATCTTTCGACCCTGTTGGGGGCCCTGGCCACGGAAGCCGCTTCGCTGCTCGATCGCTAGCGGCAAAGGGGCAAATGGATGCCCCGCCTGTGCTCGATAAAAAAATGCCGACGCCCGAAGGCGCCGGCAAGTTTAGGGAGGAAACGTCCAAGAAGCAGACAAACGGTCAAGGACCGTGTTGCTGCGATGCACAAGTTAAGGATCTCGTACGCGTGGCGCAAGCGTTTTTTTGCATCGCAGCATTGCCGGTCGTGGGGGCACGGAAACGTTTGGGTAACTCCCGGCGGCTAGCTTGCCGGAATGCGGTCGGTCGTTCTCATCCTCGTTCTGGTAATGGTGCTTGTCCGGCCGGGCTGGGCGGAGGGCGTCGCGTTTCCGTCGGCTCCCGCCCCCTCCATGTGCCGCACCGCGATCCGGCAATTGGAAGGGGTGAGCGGCGGCACCATCCCTGACCATTTGCTCGCGGCGATCGCTCATGTCGAAAGCGGGCGGCGGGACCCACAGACCGGCCGCTTCGAGCCCTGGCCCTGGACGATCAACGCGGAAGGCCAGGGCTTCTTCTTCGAAAGCAAGGCCGAGGCGATCGCGGCGGTTCGTGACCTTCAGTCGCGCGGAATCCGCTCCATCGACGTGGGTTGCATGCAGATCAACCTGATGCACCACCCAAACGCGTTCGGCTCGCTCGAGCAGGCGTTCGATCCGCCCGCCAACGCCGCCTACGCGGCCCGCTTCCTGATGCAGTTGCACGATCAAGCGGGCGACTGGACGCGGGCGACCGGAATGTATCACTCCGCCACGCCCGACCTGGCAGCGGATTATGCGCGGCAGGTGCAGGCCGCCTTGCCCACCGAAGCGCAGGAGGCCGGCGGCGGCGCTCCGATGCAG
>CAXUIE010000010.1:20405-27798 GCA_964250825.1 uncultured Acidisphaera sp.
CTAGCGCGACGCAATTCGGCGGCCCGGCGCATTTCGGTGAGCCCACCCCGTCCGTCAGCCCCTGGCATGGCGCCTTCGCCACGGCGGCTCCGGCCCGTGCCCCCGTCGCGGTGCCGTTCTCCGCGGGAGACAAGGCCCGGATCATCCCCTCGTCCGCCGGGCCCGGTGGACAAGGGCAAGGACGAAGCCTCGACGCCTATCGCGCGGCGCCGATCGCGTTGGCCGCGCGCCTGTTCCACAGTCCGGGCGGCTGACGGCGTGAGCGTCCGCTCGGGCGGTGGCCGGCCGGGCGCGATCGGCCGCGCGACTGGCGGCCGAACCGGCAACCGGGAGGTGATCGAAGCCGTTAACAAGCAGGGCGTTACGGCGGTGGATATGGCGCGGCGTAGATTACCAAGATGGTTGTTCGTCCTGGGCGCCTTCCTCGCCGTCATCGTGCTAGTCGTGTTGTCCTGGCAGTGGGACTGGTTCATCCCGCTGGTCGACGCGCGTGCCTCGGCGGCACTCGGACGTCCCGTCAGCATCGCGCACCTTCACGTCCGCCTTGGGCGTGTGACGCGCATCGTGGCGGACGATGTCCGAATAGCCAACCCGGCCGGATTCCCCGACGGGTCGCGCTTCGGCACGGCCGATCACCTCGCCGTCGCCGTCGATGTGGCGGCGCTGCTGCGCGATCGATCGACGATCCGCATTCCGCGTATAGAGGTCGACCGCCCGAACCTCGATATCGGCACCTCGCCGTCAGGGCAGCCGAACTGGAACTTGGGGCCGGCGACCCCGTCGAAGGGCTCCGGCCCGGCCGTGCAGATCGGCGACCTGCGGATCAACGACGGTCACGCTCACGTCGTGGTCCCGAAGTTCAAGACGGATTTCGCGCTGGATGCCACGACGCACGAACCGGAAGGGGGCGGCGACGCGCAGATCGTGGTGGACGCGAAAGGAACGTATGCGAACCAGCCGATCACCGGCCGATTTGTCGGCGGGGCCTTGCTGTCGCTGCGGGATCCCGCCCACCCGTATCCGATCGACCTGTTGGCCGCCAACGGCCCGACCAGAATAACCATCAAGGGAACCGTGCAAGACCCGCTCGCGTTCAAGGGCGCCGACGTCAAGCTCGACTTGTCCGGGCCGGACATGTCGCAACTCTACCATCTCACGGGCGTACCGATCCCGGAAACGCCGCCTTATGAGATCAGCGGCAACCTTGACTACACGGATCGCAAGATCCGCTTCACCAACTTTGCCGGCCGGGTCGGGCACAGCGACTTGGAGGGGACGATCGCCGTCGATCCCGGAACCGAGCGGCCCCAGGTGACCGCCGACCTTGCCTCCAAATCGGTCGACCTCACCGATCTTGGCGGCTTTATCGGAACCACGCCGGGCCGCGCGGGTCAGGGCCAAACGGCGCAGCAGCAAAAAGAGAAGAACCAGGAAGCCAAAAGCGGCAATTTGCTGCCCGATCAGCCGCTCAACCTCCCAAAGCTCGGAGCGGCGGACGTCGATCTCAAATACCGCGGGCATCGCATTCAAGGACGCTCCATGCCGCTCGATGACGTCGCGGCCGACATCACCATCCGCGATGGCAGCATCAAGGGCCATCCTGTCAGCTTTGGCGTCGGCCAGGGCCGTATTTCGACCAACTTCGATCTGGCCCCGAGCAGCGACAAGGCCGTCATGGTGAAGGCGGACGTCGATTTCCGGCAAGTCGATGTGTCGCGGCTGCTGTCCGCCACCCACACCTTCGGCGGCGCGGGCACCATTGGCGGGCGCGCCGCGCTTGATGGCACCGGCAACTCAATCGCGCAGATCATGGCGCACGGGTCGGGCGACCTCAAGCTGTTCATGACCGGCGGCGACCTCAGCGCTTTGCTGGTCGACCTGGCCGGACTCGATTTCGGCAACTCGGTGCTTTCCCTGCTCGGCATACCCAGTCGCACACCCGTGCGCTGCATGGTGGTCGACATGCCGCTCGAGCAAGGCATCCTGAACACCCGCACCCTGCTGATTGACACGACGGAAGCGAACGTCATCGGGTCGGGCAGCATCGACTTGCGCAACGAATCGATCAACTACAAGGTCAGAACCGACCCCAAGCACTTCGCCGTGGGAAAGCTGAATGTGCCGATCGACATCACCGGCCTGCTGAAAAGCCCCAGCGTGCTTCCCGATCCGGGCTCGTTGGCCGTGCGAGGCGGCGCGGCTGTCGCGTTGGGCGTGCTGCTGACGCCGCTCGCCGCGCTGCTGCCGACGATCCAGCTCGGCCTCGGCCATGACACCGACTGCACCAAGACGATCGCTGCCGTCGGCAACGAGGGGCGCGTCCGGATGACCCCCGCCGAAATCCAAAAGCAAGCCGGCGGGCACCCTGCATCCAAGGAGCAACCCCGCCGGTAGTGGGTTGATGAACCCATGTCGGGGCGGTCCGGGCCTTCCTTGTTGCGATCAACGCGCGCGGGCTAGTCTGGCGGTTCGTTTCGTCGAAAGGCTCCCTCCTGAGCGACGCAATCGCCGACGTCCCGGGCGAACGCCTGGCCGACCTGCTAGCGCGCAGTGCGGCCGGCGACCGGACAGCCTTTCGTCGGGTCTACGACCTGCAATCAAGCCGATTGTACGGCATCGCGCTGCGCATCACGCGGCAGGGAGCGCTGGCGTCCGACGCCGTGCATGACGCGTTTGTCAGCGTCTGGCAGTACGCCGATCGTTTCGACCCCGTGCGCGGCAGCGCGGAGGCTTGGCTCGCCAGCATTGTGCGTTACCGCGCGCTCGATTTGGTGCGCCACAGCGGTCGCGAGATCACCGGCGTTCCGGTGCCAGAGCCCGAGGACGATGATCCCGATCCGCTAGCTCGGCTGCTGGAGCACGCCGAGGGTGCCGCGCTGCGGCGCTGTCTTGAGGAGCTCGACGCCGAGAAGCGACAGCTCATCGTGCACGCCTTCATGGAGGGTCTGACCCACAGCGAACTGGCCGGCCGCTTCGCGATCCCTCTCGGCACCGTCAAGTCCTCCATCCGACGCGGGCTCGCCGCGTTGCGCAGGTGCCTCGAGCCATGAGCGGGGAAGCCGAGGATTTCGACCTGCTGGCGGCGATCTACGTGCTGGGCGTGCTCGATGCCGACGAGGCACGCGCGGTCGAGGAACTGGCGACGCGCGATCCCGAGGTCGCGCGGTCGGTCGAGGACTGGCGGAACCGCTTGGCACCGCTCGCCGCGCTTGTTCCTCCCGCAACGCCCCCAGCGGAGTTATGGTCGCGGATCGAGGCAAGCCTCGGGCAGGTGGAGACCGGCGCCGCGGCCGAGGCCAGCCCCCCGGTGCCGTCCGCGCAACCGATTGCCGGGTTCGAGCCGCTCAGGCGCGCTTGGCGCAGCCTGGCACTTTGGCGGACAGCGGCGGCCGGGTTTGCCTTGGCGGCCGCATATGCTGTCTTTCTCCTATTCTCGCAACCGGAGCCAACGCTCTACGCTGCGGCGCTTGCGCCGACCGGCGGCCCGGCGCCGGTGTTCCTCGCCGAAATCGAGACCGACGGTTCGTTGCAGGTGCGCCCGCTAACGCAGGTTCAGGTAGCGGCCGGCCGTGATCTCGAGCTTTGGGCGCTGCCCGAAGGGGCCAAGGCGCCGATTTCGCTTGGCGTGCTGCCCGCGATGGGCCGCAGACTGCCGGCCCGACAAGCATTTCGCGGGCCGGTCCAATTTCTGGTCAGCCTCGAGCCGACCGGCGGCTCGCCAAGCGGGCAACCGACCGGCCCTGTGCTCTACGGCGGCGCGCTGAAACGGTTGTAGCGGTTACGGCAAGCCAGCGCTCGTCGCTAACGGGGGATGGTGCTCGGCACGCGAGCGTCCGGCGAGGGCCGAGGACGTCGTGACTTGATGGAGTGGGCGGCCCCGAACGACATCATCTGACTTTTCTCGTCCGCCGACAGCACCACGGCATGGGCCGGCGGATCGACGTAAAGGCCGACAACGTCGCGCAGCTTGGCGGCGAGGTTGGGATCTTTGGACGGCGTGAACTGGCGCAACCGGCGTGGCTGCGGGACATGCGCGCGCCAGATCGGGCCCCATCGCGCTTGCGCGATGGGAACCCGGCGCTGCACCGAACTGATCCCGATCCCAACCTGGCTTGCCATCGCCGGCGCGGTCCCGTGCGCCGTCTCTCCCGGCGGCGGCCCGAGTGTCAGCGCCACCACGCGCTCGGCGATCGCCGGAGCCAGCGGCGGGATGCGCGGCGCGGGCGAGTCTTGTCACGCGACAATCCCGTCCACGCCCTCTTGCTGAACCGCTCCTGCCAGCGCCAGACCGCAGTCTTGGCCACCCCCGCTGGCGCATGATCTCGGCGGTGCCGAAGCCTTCGCCGGTCAGCAGCACGATCCGGCGCGCCAGACGTGCTTCTGCGGGCTGTTGCGGTCCGCCGCGATCGCGAGCAGTCGCTCGCGGTCGGCGGGGGGGGGGCATCGAAGCTGATGTCGGCGGGCATGCCCCCGGGTCGCACGGCCGCCGGGCCGGGGAAATCCCACAAGGCCTCCACCGTCGGATTTCATCCACTAGGGGGACGCCAACACTCATTTTTTGACGACGCTCAGTTTCCCACTCCTCTCCAGTGTTACTGTCTGAGCCTCCTCGAGGTTGGAAATTCCGCCCTCTGACCGCAGCCCCTGGTGCAAGTCTTCTTCGGAGATGTGATGTTCGTTTAGCGCTGCGGAAGCGCGTTTGCCCTTCTCAAACAGGGTGACACTCTTCCCCTTCACCACGGCGGAGAACCAATCGAAGCGATAGGAGAGCCTGCCAAGGCCACGGTGAAGCAATACTAGAAGAAAGGCTGCAACAAGCGTGGGTATCAGCGGAGAGGGTCCGTTGATGGCGCGCGACAAGATCGATCCGAGCATGATACCGAGGATCACGTCGAAAGCGGTCATGTCCGACAAGAACCGCCGCTTCGCCACTCGAACCATCGCGACGGCGAACATGAAAACCAGGACGGCTCTGGCACAGACCTGGAGAATGTCACGATGGGCCGCTTCGACCCCACTCCCCAGAAGGTTGTGCAACATCAACTTCTTGCTCCAAAAGCAGCAGCCGACAGAAGGGACTTGTCATCAAACGTCGCTACACGGACGAACTGCGTCATCCATTCGTAGGCCCACACGATGCAGTGAGCGGCCGATTTAACGAAGATCGTTCCTGCGCGGCCTCGTCCTGGACTTCCCGCACCATGCCCAACGCTGCCGCCCGGATCGGCGCCTCGCGCCGTCCGGGATGACGGGTTAACCCTCCGGCCGGACGGTGTGAGCGCTACACCTCGATCCTTACATACTCGAACCCACCCGGCTTGCCGTCCACGCCCCATTTCGGCGGCGCGATCCAGCTCGCGTATTCGCCCGGCTCGCACACCGGCTGCATCAGGCTCGTGAGATACAGATTGTCCTCGAGCGCCGGCAAAAACCCGTCCTTCGCCGCCCCCCATACGTCATAGCCGAGCAACCGCCCGCCGATGTCCGTGTGCAATCCGGCGAACTCGCCGATGCGGCGGTTGAACGCGACGTGCGGCAGCGCCAGCCGGTACTCGAACCCGGCGCGCCCGATCAGCGCGTTCCACTTGCGCAACCCCACCGAGGCGTCACCCACGAAATCATCGCGCAGCCGCATGTTGAGCGCCGACAGCGCCGGCACCTGCTCCTCCACGATGGCGCCGTCGCGCAGGCGCAGCACGGGATACGTGGCGTCGCGCAGCACGTGGTCGTCGTCGATCTGCTCCTCGTGAAAGCGCCCCTTCACACCCGCGTTGAACGAGTTGGCCGCGTTGGTGCTGATCTCGTTGCCGAACAAATCCAAGGTCAGGGAGAAATGCAGGTTGATCTTCTTCTGCACCAGCGGCAGGTCCACGACACCCAGCGCGCGGACGCGCTCGACGTCGGTAGGGTCGATGATCCCGGCCTCGCGCATCGCCTGGCAGGTGCGCTCGATCACGCGCGCGACGCCGCTCTCGCCCACGAACATGTGGTGCGCTTCCTCCGTCAGCATGAAGCGGCAGGTGCGCGACAGCGGATCGAAGCCCGATTGCGCGAGTGCCCCCAAGTGCTTGTTGCCGTCGCGGTCGGTGAAGGTGGTGAACATGAAGAAACTGAGCCAATCCGGGGTCGCCTCGTTGAACGCGCCCAGCATCCGCGGCGTGTCCTCGTGGCCGGAGCGGCGCTGCAACAGCGCTTCCGCTTCCTCGCGCCCGTCGCGGCCGAAATATTTCTGCAGCAGGTACACCATCGCCCACAGATGCCGGCCTTCCTCCACGTTCACCTGGAACAGGTTGCGCAGATCGTACAGCGACGGGGCGGTGCGCCCGAGATGGCGCTGCTGCTCGACCGAGGCGGGCTCGGTGTCGCCCTGGATCACCAGCAGCCGACGCAGCATGGAGCGATACTCGCCCGGCACGTCCTGCCACGCCGGCTCGCCCTTGTGCGCGCCGAACGGGATCGTGCGGCCTTCCACGGCGGGGGCGAGCAGGATGCCCCATTTGTACTCCGGCATCCGCACGAAGCCGAACTTGGCCCAGCCCTCCTTGTCGACGCTGACCGCAGTACGGAGATACACGAGCGCGTCCTCGAATCCGTCCGGCCCCATGCCGCGCCACCAGTCGATGTAGCCGGGGTGCCAGGTTTCCAGCGCGCGACGCACGCGCAAATCCTCGTTCAGCCCAACATTGTTGGGAATGAGACCATCATAATCGACGTTCAGGCCGTCGGGCATGGTGTTTGCTCCTCTCTTGTCATTGCGAGGACCACGAGCGAAGCGAAGCAGGACGCGGCAATCCAGGCGACCGGCCGCATGGATTGCTTCGTGGTTCCTCCTCGCAATGACGCTCCCTCACACACGTTCGGGGTCGTATTCGGGTTTCTGGCCGGAGCCGTATCGTTTCAGAGCGCCGTGCTCGCCGACCGCGCTCGGGCGCTGGAAAACCCAATTCTGCCACGCGGTGAGGCGGCCGAAGATGCGCGTTTCCATCGTCTCGGGGCCGGCGAAGCGCAGGTTGGCTTCCATCGCGGTAAGCGCGTCGGCGGAGAAGCTGGCGCGCTCCTCCAGCATCAGGCGAACCTCGTCGTCGAAGTCGATGTAGTCAAACGCGGCGGTGACGAGGCCGAGCGCGTCGGCCCGGTCGCTGTCGAGCGCCTCGCCCATCGCGGCGCGGGCGCATTGCACGCTGTCCGGCTCGCCCAGGAAGCGCGTCGCCAGCCGCGTGAGGCCGTTGCTCATCGGGTAGGCGCCGAAGTTGAGCGGGCTCAGATGCAAGCTCGCTTCCCGCGGGTTCCCCGGGCGCGAACCCGCGAACATGACGGCGCGGTCGGCGGCAAAGGCGAGCTCGGCCAGGGTGCCGGCGAAGCAGCCGCCGGGTTCGACCAAAGCGATGACGCT
>CAXUIE010000011.1:0-19380 GCA_964250825.1 uncultured Acidisphaera sp.
GCGCCGTGCTGCTCGCGCGCCGCGGTGAGCTCGAGGACGCCGAGCGGCTGGTGGTGGAAGGCACGGTCGAAGCCACCATGATCCACGCGACGGAACTGGCCATCGCGCAAGGCGGCGTGTTCAAGGGCGAGGTCGAGGTGGAGGACGCCGAGATCGCCGGAACCATCGACGGCACCTTGACCGTTCGGGCGAGCCTGGTCGTGCGCGCGACCGGACGCGTGCTCGGAACCGCGCGCTGCCGCCGGCTCCAGGTGGAGGATGGCGGACAGATCACCGGCCGCATCGAGATGCTGACGGACGGCGCGACCCGTCCGGAGCCCGCGCGCGCCGCGATCCCCGAACCGTTGACGGCCTGACGCGAACGGGCCACGTCGCCTGCGTCTCGGTGACGCTTTCGCGCTCTCACCAACCGTGAGTTGACCCAAGCGGCGGCTTGGCCCAATCCAGGCCTATGCTGCGCGCGATCGAAGGCCTGCTCGACCCCACCAGCGCGCCGCCGTCCCCGCCACCCGGCAAGGGGCTGCTGCGCTTCTACTGGCATTTCATCCGCCAGCAGCGAGGTGCCGTCGCGGCGTTGTTCGCGGCCGGCCTGGTGGTGGCGATGCTCGACACCACGATTCCCTTGTTCATCGGCCGGGTCGTCGGGTTCGTCTCGACGTATCAGCCCGCCGAGCTGTTCCCCCGCACCGGCTGGCTGCTGGTCGGGATGTCAGCTGTACTACTGCTCGGCCGCCCGTTGGCCATGCTGACCCTCAATCTCGTGACCAACCAGGTGGTGAACCCCGGGTTCTCCAACCTGATCCGCTGGCAGAACCACTGGCACGTCGTGCGGCAAAGCTGGACGTTCTTCCAGAACGACTTCGCCGGCCGCGTCGCGAGCCGGGTCATGCAGACCGGCCCGTCGCTCCGGGAAAGCGTCGTCTCCGCCGTCAACGCGATCTGGTATCTGCTGGTCTACGGCTCGAGCGCGATGCTGCTGCTCGGCCGCATCGACGCGCGGCTCGCGGTGCCGATCATGGTCTGGTTCGCGGTCTACGCCTCCTTGTTGCGCTGGTTCGTGCCCCGAATGCGCGACCGCTCGCGGGCGGTCTCGGAGGTGCGCTCAAACCTCACCGGACGGGTAGTCGACAGCTACACCAACATTCTCACGGTGAAGCTGTTCGCGCGCGCCCGCGACGAGGACGCCTTCGTCCGCAGCGCCGTCGACGAGCACACGGCGGCGTTTCGTCGTCAGACGCGCATGGCAACCGGCTGGGGCCTGACCCTGGGCCTGCTCAACGGCTCGCTCATCGTCGGCACCGGCTCGCTCGCGCTATACCTTTGGAGCCGGGGGCGCATTCCTGTCTCGACGGTCGCGACCGCGCTGCCGATGGCCTGGCAGATCTCCAACATGGCGGGCTGGGTGTCACAGAATGTCACCTCCCTGTTCGAGAACGTGGGCATCGTGCAGGACGGGATGCGCTCCATCGACCTGCCGCGCGAGATGCCGGACCGTCCGGACGCGGCGGAGCTGCAGGTCAGCCGTGGCGGCATCCGCTTCGAGCGCCTGCGCTTCGGTTATGGGACGGAGCGTGGGGTGCTGAAGGGCATCGACTTCGCGATCGCGCCCGGCGAGCGCGTGGGCCTGGTCGGACCGTCCGGGGCGGGCAAATCGACCTTGGTGAACCTGCTGCTCCGCTTCTACGACCCCGAAGCCGGGCGCATCCTGATCGACGGGCAGGACATCGCCGGCGTCACCCAGGAGAGCCTGCGCGGCCACATCGCGATGGTCACACAGGATACTTCCCTGCTGCACCGCTCCATCCGGGACAACATCCGCTACGGCCGGCCGGAGGCGACGGACGCGGAGGTGGAGCTTGCCGCGCGGCGGGCCGAGGCGCACGATTTCATCGCCACGTTGCAGGACTGGCACGGCCGGCGCGACTACGACGCGCATGTGGGCGAGCGCGGCGTGAAGCTGTCCGGCGGCCAGCGCCAGCGCATCGCCATCGCCCGGGTGATCCTGAAGAACGCGCCCATCCTAGTGCTGGACGAAGCGACCTCGGCGCTCGACTCCGAGGTGGAGGCGGCGATCCAGCAGCAGCTCGACGGCTTGATGCGGGGACGCACGGTGATCGCCATCGCGCACCGGCTGTCCACCATCGCGCGCATGGACCGGCTGGTCGTGCTGGATCACGGCCGCGTCGTCGAGACCGGCACCCACGCGGAGCTGCTCGACGCGGACGGCGCCTACGCCCGACTGTGGCATCGGCAATCGGGGGGGTTCGCCGCCGACACATTCCTTCCCGAAACGGGGGGCGGCATTCTTGACACTGCTGTAACCCACCGTTAGCAAGCCCACGCCTTCCGGCAGGGCGACTTGCCAGGAGCGACCATGAGCGAGAAACACGGCGGGACGCCACGGTCGTCGGGGGATGGTTCCTTCGAAGATCGGTTACGCGCGGCCCGCGCGAGGGAAGGACTGGACAAGCCTGCGATCGCGCCCGACAGCGCGCCAACCGGCCAGTTCGGGGGCTCCGCGCTGGCCATCGGCCTCAGGGTTGGGGTCGAGTTGCTGTCGGCGCTGATCGTGGGGGTCGGCATCGGCTGGTTGCTGGATCGGTGGCTGCACACGCGGCCGCTGTTCATCGCGGTGTTCGTGCTGCTCGGCGGCGCGGCGGGAATGTTCAACGTATGGCGCGTGTTCGCGCCGAGGCCGCACGGAACCGGGCGGCAAGGGTGACGGAGGAGCGTGGGCTGTGGCGGCTGAGACTGGTGAACCGACGATTGACGCGCTCGGCCAGTTCCGGCTCTTCCCAACGCTCGGGCCGATCGGCCGCTCCGTTAATTTCGCCAACTCCAACGTGTGGATGCTCGCCGGCGCCGCGCTAATCCTGCTGGTGCTCTGGCTCGGGATGCGCCAGCGCGCGGTGGTTCCCGGCCGGATGCAGGCGGCGGCTGAACTCTGCTACGACTTCATTTACAAGATGTGCATCGACCAGATCGGCGAAGAAGGGCGGCGGTTTTTCCCGTTCATCTTCACGCTGTTTTTCTTCATCCTGATCGGCAATCTGTTCGGCCTGCTGCCGTATGCCTTCACCTTCACGAGCCACATCGCCATCACGGCGGCGCTCGCCATTCTGGTGATTGTGATCGTCACCTTTGTCGCGATCCGCGAGAACGGCAGTCATTTCTTCACCGAATATTTCTTTCCGGCCGGCACGCCCAAGATCATGGCGCCGCTGATCATTCCGATCGAGGTGATCTCGTATCTGTCGCGACCGGTCAGCCTTTCGGTGCGCTTGTTCGCCAACATGGTTGCCGGCCACGTGATGTTCGAGGTGCTCGCGACTTTCATCGTCATGCTCGCCGGCATCGGCCTGGTTGGCGACATCATCGCGGTCGGACCGTTCGCGCTCAACGTGGTGCTAATCGGTTTCGAGCTGCTGGTCGCTTGCCTGCAGGCTTACGTGTTCGCCATCCTCACCTGCATCTACCTGCACGACGCGGTGCACCTGCACTGAACCTCGCGCCTGTTCACCCTCCCGACACCAACGAAGGACTGCTTCCATGGATATCGCCGCCGCGAAGGCTTTCGGAGCCGGCATCGCCGTCATCGCGCTTGCGGGCGTGGGCTTGGGCATCGGCAACATCTTCTCGTCGCTGGTTTCATCGATCGCCCGCAACCCGTCCGCCCGCGATCAAGTGTTCGCCCTCGGCATTCTCGGCTTCGCGTTGACGGAAGCGACGGGCCTGTTCGCGCTGCTGATCGCGTTCCTCATCCTGTTCACGTGATCGGTACGCCTCGCCCGCCGGAGCCGCGATGACACGCCGCCTTCTCGCATCCGCCACTTTGCTGATGATGCCCGTCGTCGCGAACGCGGCGCAGGGGATGCCGCAGCTCGAGTTCGGCAATCCGCTGGTCATCAGCCAGGTCGTGTGGCTCGCGATCATCTTCTTCGCCCTTTACCTGCTGCTCGCCCGGTGGGCGCTGCCGCAGGTGGCGGGCGTGCTGGCGACGCGGGAGGCGACGATCCGCGCCGACCTCGACGCCGCGCATGGCGCGCAGTCGCAAGCACAGACGGCGGTGCGGGAACTCACGGACGCGACGGCGCGCGCGCGGGCCGAGGCGCAGGCCTCGATCAACCACGCCGCCGACGAGGCCAAGCGGCAAGCGGCCGCGCAAGCGGAGCAGCTTAACGCGCGTCTCGAGGAGCAGCTACGGACGTCCGAGGCACGCATCGGCGAGGCGCGCGCGTCGGCGATGGGCGCCTTGCGCCAGGTCGCGACCGAGACGGCGGTCACGGTCATAAGCCGGCTCACCGGGCACTCCGTCGATCAGGCCAGTGTCGAACAGGCTGTCGGCGCGGAACTCGCGACGCGCGGCCAAGCCTGAGGCGGGGACATGCACGACACCTTCTGGAGCAATCCGCGAACTTGGGTTGGCCTCGCGTTCATACTATTCGTGGTCCTGTTCGGCCGCCGGATCTGGCAGGCGCTTGCCGGCATGCTCGACGCTCGCACGGCGTCCGTTCGCGCCAGCCTCGATGAAGCGGCGCGGCTGCGGCAGGAGGCGGAAGGCATGCTGCGCGACGCCGAATGGCGACGCAAGGCCGCGCGGGAGGAGGCGCAGCGGCTGCTGGAGGGTGCGAAGGCGCAGGCGGCCAACGTCGCCGCGACAGCGACGGCCGAGGCCGAAACGTCCGGCCGCCGACGCGAGCAGATGGCGCTCGACCGCATTGCCGCGGCCGAGAAGGCTGCCATTGACGAAGTGAGGCTGCACGCGGCCGACATCGCGACCGCCGCCGCCCGGCAGGTTCTCGCCCAAGGACTCACGGCCGACGCCGATGGGCGACTCATCGATCACGCGATTAGCCAGCTTCCGTCAGCGCTGTCCGCGCGGCGCGCGGCCTGACGGCCGGGCCGAGGAGGCAGGCGCTCATGTTTGCAACCGAGTCCTTCGCTACTCTCCGCTGCGACAGTCCGCGACCCGGCTTGGCGCGCATCATGCTCTGCCGGCCGAAGCAGATGAACGCGTACACCTGGGACATGACCCAGGAGTTGCAGAAAGCGATCGCGGCGTTCCGCGACGATGACGACGCCCTCGTGCTGCTGATGTGCGGCGAGGGCAACAGAGCGTTCTGCGCCGGGGGCGACATCGGCGGCCACGAACCCGAGCATCGCGCGCGCGTCCGGGCGGCACCCATGGGCCCCGGCCGCGAAATGCGCGACGGGATGCAGCAGGTCGTGTTTGCGCTCCGCAACATGGACAAGCCGACCGTGGCGATGATTCAGGGCTATGCCGTCGCCGGCGGGCTTGCCCTGGCCCTCGCCTGTGACTTTCGGCTCGGCGGCCCAGGAGCCAAGCTTGGCGACACGAGCAACCGCTTTGGCCTGCTGCCCGACGAAGGCGGCGCTTGGCTGTTCCCGCGCGCAATGGGCTACGACCGCGCGCTTAAGATGATCCTGTTTCACGAGATCTATGACGCGGAGACGGCCTACCGTCTCGGCCTGCTGACCGAACTCGTTGCCGGTGATCTCGAAACGCGAACCTTGGCGTTCTGCGAAGCGCTCGCGGCCAAGGCGCCGCTCGCCGTTCGGATGACCAAGATGATGGTCTCGCGCGCCATGGAATCGACGTTCCAGTCCTCGCTTGGCGACGCGCAATGGGCGGTGATGGTCAGCAATCCGACGGAAGACGCACAGGAAGCCCAGCAAGCGTTCCGCGAAAAGCGCCCGCCCAAGTTCCGCGGCCGCTAACCTAGGCGGGCGTCCCCGCCGCTCCCAGGTCCCACCACAATCCGGCGAACGCGGCGATGCCCTCTCGGCCGATGCTCGGGAGAAAGTGCTCGTCCGGGCCGTGCTGGTTGCACCCGTTATAGCTGTGCGGCACCCAGACCAGCGGCACGCCGACATAGTCGATGAACACGTCGCCGGGTAATCCGCCCGAGCTGTTCGGGATGACCTGCACCCGCTTGCCCAAGGTGCGCTCCATGCTGGCGACCGACCAGCGAACCCACGGGTGCGCGGGATCGGTGCGGCTGGCCGCCATGCCGATGGCCGCGTTCTCGATCCGCACACGGTGAAAACCGTGCTCGTCCAAGTGCCCTCGCAACGAGGCTTGGAACGTCCCGGGATCGACGTCCACCGTGTAGCGGATGTGGCAGCGCGCCCGCGCATTCGGGGCGACGGCGTTGACCGGGTTTTCCGGCCGGCCCGATAGCATGGCGAGGACGACAAAACTGTTCCAGCCGTAAATTTTCTCGGCCGCAGTCAGGCCCGGCTCGCCCCACGCGGGATCGATCGTCGCCGCCTCGCCGCCGCCGCCGACGGGGCAGCCGTCCAGCGCCGCTCGCACGCTCGCCGGCACGCCGCTGGGCGGCAGCCATCCCCGAACCAGGATCTTCCCGTTCTGGTCGCAAATCGACGCGATCGCGTTGGCTAGCATGATTGCCGGATCGGCGGTGAGCCCGCCCCAATGGCCGGAGTGAACGCCGCCTCGCCGCAGGTCGATCGCGAGGTCGAAGGCGAAGATGCCGCGCGACCCTGTCTTGATGGTGGGCACCTCGGGTGCGACGCGCGGCCCATCGCTGGCGAGCAGCACGTCTGCGGCCAGCTCATCACAATGCGCGCCCACGAACTCGCGCAAGCCGGCGGAGCCGCGCTCCTCGGCCGTTTCCAGCACCAGCTTGACGTTGAACCCGAGAGCCCCGCCCCGCTCGGCGATGACGGCTTCTAGGGCGGCGAGGTTGAGCGCGTGCTGGCCCTTGTTGTCGGCGATGCCGCGCCCATACCAGCGGTCGCCCTCGTCGGTCAGCGCCCAGGGATTGAGCCCCGACCGCCACTGATCCTCAAGCCCGCGCACCGTGTCGCCATGCCCGTAGGTGAGCACCGTCGGGCGCGTCGCGTCCTCGATCCGCTCGGCAGTCAGAATCGGCCCGAAGCCGGCGAGCGGGTTGGGATGCGGGGTAATCGCCGAGAAGCCCAGGCGCTCAAGCCAGGGCACGATGGCTTTCTCGAGATAGCGCAGGAGGTCGCCATCGTGGTCCGGGTCCTGCGACGTGCTCGGAATCGCTACCAGCGCGGCAAGCCGGTCCTGAAAACCGCCGTTGAAAAACGAGAGTGCGCGCGCGATCGCGCCGTCGCGGGAGGACATGCCGCCATCCTGGCACTCGGAGCGGGCCTGTAAAGCCATCAACTGGACCTGCGGGCTCCGCCCGGCTTAGATGACCCGCAACGGAGAAGGGGTTTCGCGGTGCGCCAAATGGCGATGATCGGCTTCCTCCAGGCGCAGAACTGCACCCAGGTCGCGAGTTCCTGGCGTCATCCCGATGCACGGCTCGACTTCCTGACCGCCGACTATTTCCAGCACATCGCCCGCGTGCTCGAAGCGGGCAAGTTCCACCTCGGCTTCTTCGATGATCGGCTGGCGATGCCGGAGTACGGGCCGGACCACGGGCCGATCGTCGAGAACGGCGTTCGCTGCGTGAAGATGGACCCGACCACCATCCTGATGGCGATGGGGATGGCGGCTCGCCGGATCGGGCTCGGCGCCACCTACTCGACGACGTATTACGAGCCGTTCCACGTCGCCCGCGTGTTCGCCACCCTCGACCTCATGACCGGCGGGCGCGCCGCCTGGAACGTGGTCACGTCCGTCAACGACGGCGAGGCACAGAACATGGGCCGGTTGGAGCACCTTGCGCACGATCTGCGCTACGACCGCGCCGACGAGTTCATGGAAGTCGTGCTCGGCCATTGGGACACGTGGGAGGATGGCGCCATCGTCACCGACCAGGCCCGCGGCGTGTTCGCGGTGGCCGATAAGGTGCATCGGCTCGACCACCAGGGCCAGTCTTTCCGTTCGCGCGGGCCGTTCACCGTGCCCAGGTCGCCGCAAGGCCACCCCGTCGTCATTCAGGCGGGGTCGAGCGGGCGCGGCAAGCGCTTTGCCGCGCGCTGGGGTGAACTCGTGTTCGTGGCACACGCCGATCTCGCGACGGGGCAACGCTCTTACGCCGAGTTGAAGGACGAGGTGGCGCGGCTCGGGCGCGACCCGGAGGAGGTGCGCATCGCCACCCTGATCTCGCCCATCGTCGCCGAGAGCCGCACCGAAGCCGAGGACAAGATGGCGGTGATCGAGCGCGGTTACCGCGACGTGGACGGGCTTTCGCTGCTTTCCGAGGCGCTCAACTTCGACTTCGCCCGGAAAGGCTTGGATGAGGCGTTCACCGCGGCCGAACTCGCCGGCATGACCGGGATGCACGCCATGCGTGATCGCGTGGTGGAACGCTGCGGCGCCGCGAACCCTACTGTGCGCGACTTCCTGCGGATCACGCAACGGGGCAAGCCGGCGCATCCCGTGCTCGGCACGGCCGCGGAACTAGCCGACGTCTTGGAGGAATGGTTCACCGCGCGCGCCTGCGACGGCTTCGTCGTCTCGGCCACGCACATCCCGGGCACCTACGAGGACTTCGTTCGCCTCGTCATCCCCGAACTGCAGCGGCGCGGACTGCACCAACTCGACTACGCCGGCACCACCTTGCGCGAGAACCTCGGCCTGCGGCGGCCTGCCTCCGGCGAATGGCGAACGCCGCTCCAGCCGCCGCGAGGTTAACTCGGCGAAAGCACGTGAATGACCCGGCTCGCGATCAGATCCTTGGTCTTCGCCGCGTAGGCGGCCATATGCGGGGCCGCCGCGTGTGCCTTGAGCGCGTCGGGGCTTTCCCATTTCTCGAGCACCACGAACGTTTCCGAACCGAACTTGGTCTGAAACCCGCCCATGCCCTCGGCGTCGATGGCCGGACCGTACTCGATGCAGCCCTGCTCGGCATGGACGGCCGGGACGTTGGCGCGGAACGCTTCCAGGATTTCTTCCCTCTTGCCGGGCTTGGCGGTGATGATCGCGACGACGTGGATCATGTCTGTCCCCCTCTTGATGTTGCTGCCGGTGTCCGGCCTAGCGCTGCGCCGTGCCGATCCGCCCCTAGTCGCGCGCTAACCAGCATCTGGCGCGCCACGTCCGAGGCCAAAAGCGCGTAGCCGGCGTCCGCCATGTGCATCCCGTCGGCGGACAGCATTCGCGCGGGCGCACCAAACCGCGTTGTAGCCATGATTGCATGAGGTCGTATCGCCGGACAACCGGCACGCCCAACTCCAACCCGAGCGCGCGGAGCACCTCGCGGAACCGCTCCGACCCGGGCTTGCTTGCAAGCTGCCGGCAGTATTGCGGCTCCCATCAGCATCACGTCGATCCCGGCCGCCTAATGGCGACGATCTCGTCGCGGGATTGGCTTTCGAAATGCTCGATGGGAACGTCGCGCAGCGGGTCGTTGCTTCCGGTCTGCCAAATTACGAGAACGGGGCGCTCGGCCAGGATCGCGGGAAGCCGCCGGGTCATATCCTCGGCGTCCTCCTCGCCGATGCCGCGGTCCAGCACCAAGACCTTGGCGCGATGCACCCGCGACGACAGCTCGACCTCGAGACGGCTCGGGTAGGAGACGTCCGGGGAACTCGCGCCGGCGCCCTGCGTCGAGGACGGCCCGAACGCGATGAACTTGAGGGGCGCCTGCTCAGCCAATCGACCCGACACGCGCGGCAGCCCGCCACTCTCGCGAGCGTGAGATCGATGCGGGAGCACCATCGTCAATAAACCAAGTAGAACAAGAGCGGCGCCACGGCGGAACGATCGCAGGGACGACGGCGACAACGGCATTGTGCGGCTTATGACGATCAACAAGGAAGACCCTCCCCCGCGTGCGGGAAAGGGTCTAACGGGTAACCCGGCCAGGTCAGACGTCGGTGACGTTCTGCTCTGTGGGCGGGGTCGGGCGGCCGCGGCGCTCGGCCATGAACTGGTCGAATTCGGCCTTGTCCTTGGCCTTGCGCAGCCGTTCCAGGTAGTCAACGAACTCGCGCTGCTCTTCCTCGAGCCGCTTCAGCGTCTCGGCGCGATACTCATCGAACGCGCGGTTGCCGCTGGTGTGCGCCGCGCGGCCGGGCCCGCCGCCCCAGCTCCACGTCCACGCGCAGCCCCCGTTACGGGGAGCACCGCTCTCGGCTTGGTTGTACCACCGGCCGGGCGCGTGGCCGTGCTTCCATGCACGGAATCGACCACTGAAGACGAGGAAGGCGAGGATCGCCAACCCGATCGGCCAATGCACGATAAAGGCGAGCACCATGGCGGCGATCCAACCACCCTTGCCCAGGAACTCGTCCATTTTGGCCACCACGGCCATGTCAGCCTCCGTGAATGTAAATCACATTCACATAGATACGCCGGTCCTTACGCTTGTTCAAGGCCCAGCGATTGCAAATAGATCAGCAGCCCCGCTTCCAGTAGATCCTCCGGCGTCATCGGCAAGCGGCGACGTCCGCCGTCGGTCGGGCCGACGAACAGGGAGGCGATACCGTGCGATAGCGACCAGATGTGCAACGCCACCATCCTAGGCGGCGGACGCGTCGCGCGCCGGGCGGTGTTGCAGGCGACCTCGGCCGCATGGCGCAGCACTCCGAACGCTCGCTCATTGGCGACGAGCAAAGCCGGATCGTCCTCCAGCACGAGCCCGGCTCCAAACATCGCCGCGTAGGACGCCGGCTCACGCCGTGCAAAGGCGAGATAGGCTTTGCCGCAGTTCTCGATGGCGGTCACCGGGTTAGGTCGCCCGCCGCGCCATGCAGCCTCCAACTCGACGGCGAACTGTTCGAAACCGAGGCGCGCGATCTCGGCCACCAGCGCGTTGCGGTCGCGGAAATGCCGATACGGCGCGGCAGGGCTGACCCCGGCCGCGCGCGCGACTTCGGCGAAGGTGAATCCGGCCGGGCCGCGCTCGGCGATGAGATCGAGCGCGGCTTCGATCAACGCCTCGCGCAGGTTGCCGTGATGATAGCTTTCGCGCTCCCGCCTTCGCTGACCCATGTGAACGCCAGATACATGAGATCGCCTCGTCCGCCTACCTGGCGGCGCGGTAGCGCTCGATCAGCGCGTTGGTCGAGCTGTCGTGGCCGAGGGGGCCGGAGCCGCGCAGTTCCGGGATGATTCGATTGGCCAGCACCTTGCCAAGCTCCACGCCCCATTGGTCGAACGAGTCGATGCCCCACACAGCGCCTTGCGTAAACACACTGTGCTCGTAGAGCGCGACCAGGCTTCCTAGCGTGCGCGGGTCGAGCCGCTCGGCCAGGATCACGTTGCTCGGGCGGTTGCCCTCCGTCACCCGGAACAGCGTCTGGAACGCGGGCGAGCCCTCGGCGGACAGCTCCTCGGCGGTCTTGCCGAACGCGAACGCCTCGGCTTGCGCGAACATATTGGCCATCAGCAGGTCGTGTTGCTCGGACAACGGGCTGAGCGGGCGGAGGAAGCCAATCAGGTCGCACGGGATCAGCTTCGTCCCCTGATGGATCAGCTGAAAGAACGAATGCTGCCCGTCGGTGCCCGGCTCGCCCCAGATCACCGGGCCGGTCTGCCAGGAGACAACGGCGCCATCGAGTGCGACATGCTTGCCGTTGCTTTCCATCTGCAACTGCTGGAGGTAAGCTGGGAACCGTGCCAGATGCGCGGAATACGGCATCACGCCGAGCGTCTGCGCGCCGAAAAAGTTGTTGTACCAGACCGTGAGCAATCCCATCAGCGCGGGCAGGTTCCGCTCCACCGGCGCCGTGCGGAAGTGCTCGTCGACGGCGTGGAAGCCCGCCAGCATCGCGGCGTAGTTCTCCGGCCCGATTGCGATCATGGTGGACAAGCCGATCGCGCTGTCCATCGAGTAGCGGCCGCCGACCCAGTCCCAGAAACCGAACGTGTTGGCCGGATCGATGCCAAACTTCTCGACGCCGGGTATGTTGGTCGAGACGGCGACGAAGTGCTTGGCGACGGCCGACTCGGAGCCAAGCGCGTCCACCACCCACTTCCGCGCGGTCGCCGCGTTGGTCATGGTCTCGAGGGTGGTGAACGTCTTGGAGGAAACGATGAACAGCGTTTCCGCCGCGTCGAGCCGTTGCGTTGCCTCGGTGAAGTTTGCGCCGTCGACGTTGGACACAAACCGGAAGTCGAGCCCGCGATCGCTGTACGGCCGCAGCGCCAGATAAGCCATCTCCGGCCCAAGATACGAACCGCCGATGCCGATGTTCACCACCGTGCGGATGCGCTTGCCCGTGTGACCCTTCCAGCTCCCGTCGCGCAGCTTCGCGGCGAACGCGCCCATGCGGTCCAGCACTTCCTGAACCTCGGGCACGACATCCTTGCCGTCCACCTCAATCACCTCGCCGCGCGGCGCGCGGAGTGCCACGTGCAGCACGGCGCGCCGCTCCGTTTCGTTGATCTTCTCGCCCCGGAACATCGCATCCCGCCGGGCCGTAACGCCGCGCTCCTCCGCCAGTGCCACGAGGAGGCGCACGGTCTCTTCGGTGATGCGGTTCTTCGAGTAGTCGAGCACCAGTCCGGCCGCCTCGATGGTGAACCGCCCGGCGCGGCCCGGGTCGTCGGCGAACAAGGTCCGCAGATGCACGTCCCGGATGGCGGCGTGGTGCGCCTCGAGCGCCCGCCATGCCGGCGACTGTGTAAGGGTCATCGGGAGCTCCTCCGTCAGGATTTCCGCACGGCGGCGAGATCGACGTTAAGCAGGTCGCCAATCCGCTCGATCGTGATGTCGGCCGGAGGGTGCGCTTCCAGCTCCTTCGGATCGTGCGCGTAATGCCCCTGGCGCGGGAACACCGTCGTCACTCGGTCGCCCCAAATCTGCTTGACCGCATGGAGGATGCGGATCTTGTCGTCGATCAGCACATATCGGCGTGCCGGGTAGAAGCGCTCCACGTCGTCGAGCTCCTGCTCCTTGTGGATGTAGATCAGCACCCGGTCCTGAAACGCGCTCCAGATTCCCGACTTGTCGATCTTGCGCGGCTGGAACACGGCGTCCCCGTCCGACAGCACGACGGCGGGCCCCCATTGCGCCACGTGCTTGACCGCCTCCAGCGCCTGTGGGTAGAGCCGGCTCGCAAACGGGTAATCGACCAGCCAGCTCGACATGCGCAGCACGGTTGGATCGTGGATTTGCTCGACCCGGTAGCGCTCCAACGCGCCGAGGTAGTCGGCATAGCCCAGTTCGCCGCGCAACTCCTCGAAGATCGACCAGTATCGGTCGCGTGCCAGCGGGCCGTACTCGTCGGCAATGTGCTGCCGCAGATCGTCCTGCACCTGGTCGTTGTCGAGCAGGGTGTTGTCGACGTCGAACAGGAACACGGTGTTGTTGGTGCCGCTCATGCCTTCGGCTTCTCCACATGACCACCGAACTCGAAGCGTAGCGCCGATAGCAGCTTGTCGGCGAACTCGGTCTGTCCGCGCGATGAAAAGCGCGAGTAGAGCGCCGCGCTGATGACCGGCGCCGGAACGCCCTCGTCGATCGCGGCCAGCACCGTCCAACGCCCCTCGCCCGAATCCGAGACGCGGCCGGCGAAATGCTCGAGGTCGGGGCTTTTGCGGAGCGCGCTCGCCGTCAGGTCGAGCAGCCACGATCCCACGACGCTGCCTCGCCGCCAAACCTCGGCGACGCCCGCCATGTCGATGTCGTAGCTGTATAGATCGGGATGGCGCAGCGGGGTCGTTTCGGCGTCCGCCTCCTCGCCTCCATGCAGTCCGATGTTGGCGTGGCGGATGATGTTAAGTCCTTCGGCATAGGCCGCCATCAGACCGTACTCGATGCCGTTATGCACCATCTTGACGAAGTGCCCGGCGCCGTTGGGGCCGCAATGGAGGTAGCCATGCTCGGCCTGGCTCGGCGTGCCGTCGGCACCGGTCGTGCGCGGTGGCGCGGCGAAGCCCCGCGCCCCCGCCGACAACACCGGCTCGAGCCGGCCAACCGTGTCCTTCTCGCCGCCGATCATCAGGCAGTAACCGCGCTCAAGCCCCCAAACGCCGCCGCTCACGCCGACGTCGACGTAATGTAGCCCCTTCTCCTTGAGGTCGCGGGCGCGGCGCACGTCGTCATGATAATACGAATTGCCGCCGTCGATGACGGTGTCGCCTGCCTCGAGCAGCGGCGTGACTTGCGCAAGCACGCCGTCAACGACGCCCGCGGGAACCATCAGCCAAACCGAACGGGGCTTGCTCAGGCCCTTGATGAACTCGGGCAGGCTCGTGCTGCCGGTCGCGCCCTGGCCGACCAGTGACTGCACCGGCTCGCTGTGAGCATCATACACGTGAAGGTCATGGCCCGCCTTAATGAGGCGCCCGACCATGTTGGCGCCCATCCGTCCCAAGCCGATCATGCCGAGTTGCATCGTGTATCCTCCTGCCGAGGTTGAGGGTGGCCGACCGCGATGCCGGGTCAGGCCTTGTCCATTTGGTCGAGCCCGTATTGCGCGGCCCCGAGCAGCGCCGCTCCGGCGGTCCGCACCACTCTGACGGGAACGGCGCCGAGCAAGTTCGCGAACCGTCCCTTGCCGGCGAAGGCCCGCATGAAGCTCGGACGATCCAGGCGATCGCCGACGCGGAGCGACATGCCGCCCGCCAGGTAGACGCCCCCCGTCGCTAGCACCTTCAGCGCAAGGTTTCCGGCCTCTGCCCCGAGAATGGCCGCGAACAAATCGAGTGCCGCTGCGCTGAGCGGGTCTGGCGGATCCCCGAGCCCCGCGTCCACGATCAACGGCGTCCGATCGGTTGCGCCGGCGAGACGCGCGGCGAGTTCTTGCTGTTCCGGCGCGTGCCCGCTGTCACGCAGGAAGTCATACAGGTTCGGGATGCCGCTGCCGGAGCAGACGCGCTCGCACGATACATGCCCGAAACGAGAAGCCAAATATTGCCACAAAGCCGCCTCCGTCGCGTCGCCCGGTGCGAAATCGGCATGGCCGCCTTCCGACGAGCAGGCGAGATAGCGCGACCCGTCCCAAACCAGGAACGCTTCGCCGAGCCCGGTCCCCGGCGCCACCACCGCGATCGTGCCATGTTCTTCGGCCTGGCCCGGATTGACAACGTGGAGCTCATCCGGGCGCAGCAGCGGTACAGCGTAGGCCATGGCTTTCAGATCGTTGAGAAGAACGACGTCTTGCAGGCCGAGCGCCTTGGCCAGCCCAGCTTCGTCGAGCAGCCAGGGAAGGTTGGTCAGCTGCGCCCGGCCCTGCATGACCGGCCCCGCGACGTCGAAACACGCCGCGCGCGCAGGCCGCCCGGCATCGGCCAGGAAAGCCTGCACGATCTCCTCGAGGCTGCCGTAAGCGGCGCTGTGATACTCCTTCAACGCGACCGGGGCGCGCGGCCCCGCGTCCGGCTCGTAAAGCCCGAGCAGCGTCTTGGTGCCGCCGATGTCTCCGGCGATCAGCATAGATGCGGCTCCAGTGTCACGCGTAAACGAATGCGCCGTCGTCGAGATCGATCGCCGGTAGCTCGTCCTTCTCCGCCCAGTAATCCTGAGAATGCTGCCATTCCGGTTTATCGCCGCGTTTCGGTAGCAAGTGCATCCCTCGCATGATGTACCCCGGATTGAAGTTCTCCGGATCGACCCAGGGCAGCAAGCGCATGTCCTTGTCTTCGGGCCGCAGGGCCACGGTCACCTTTCGGGCGGCCTTCGCCTTCATGTGATTAAGCAGCCGGCACACGAAATCCGCGACGAGATCAGCCCGCAACGTCCAGCTCGCGCGGAAGTAGCCGAACACCCAGGCGAGATTGGGCACGCCGGTGAACATCATGCCTCGATATGTGACTGTTTCAGAGAAGTTGAGCGGCTCGCCGTCAATGGAAAAGGCGATGTCGCCGAGCACGTTGAGGTGAAAGCCAGTGGCCGTGACGATGATGTCGGCGTCGATTGGTTGGCCCGACTTGAGCAGCAGGCCCTTTTCGGTGAAGCGCTCGATCTCGTCGGTGACGACCGACGCCTTTCCCGAGCGGATCGCTTTGAAGAGATCGGCGTCAGGGATGAAGGCGACGCGCTGGCGCCACGGACGATAGCTCGGCGTGAAGTGCGTTTGAACGTCGTAATCCTCGCCCAGATGGGCGCGGACGAGGGAAAGCAACTCCCCTGTGACGGCTTCCGGCTGCTCAAAGGCGCGGCGCGTGAACGCGGCCTGCTCGCGCAGGGTTTTACGGCGGACGATCTCGTGGATCCACTCCTCGTCGATCTCGAGATCGCGCAACTCGTCCGCGAGCGGGTTGGCATTGCGGCCGGTGAGGAAGTAGGTGGGCGAACGCTGCAACATCGTCACATGCGCGCAATCGGAGGCCAGCGCGGGGATAAGGGTGGCCGCGGTCGCGCCCGAGCCGATGACCACCACGTTCTTGCCCTGGTAGTCGAGGTCCTCCGGCCAAGTCTGGGGATGAACAACCCGACCCTTGAAGTCCGCCATGCTGTCCCACTCGGGCGTATAGCCCCCCGAGTGGCGGTAGTAGCCTTGACACATCCATAGGAAGTTCGCGGCGATGCGGACCGGCTCTCCGGTATCCGTCCGGGTCGCTTCCACCGTCCACAGCTTTTCCTCGCTCGACCAGCGCGCCGAGGCGATCGTGTGGCGATAGCGGATATGCGAGTCGATCCCGTTCTCGGCGATGACTTCGCCCATGTATCGAAGGATCTCGGCCGCGGTCGCTATCGGCGTACCCGTCCACGGCTTGAAGCGATAGCCGAAGGTGTGGAGGTCGCTGTCGGACCGGATGCCGGGATAGCGGTGGGTGATCCACGTGCCGCCGAAGCTTTCCTGCGCTTCCAGAACCACGAAATTCGTGCCCGGGCACTGCTTAAGGAGGTGATAGGCGCCCCCAATCCCAGAAATTCCCGCCCCGACGATCAGAACGTCGAAGTGTTCTGTCTCGTGAGAGTGAGAGTTAATCCGTGCTTCTGCCATATCCATCGCGCTCAGGTCTCGTATCTGTGTGGCGTCCGCGAAGGCGGTGCGGAGCGGAGGGAAGTGTGCACGGTCTGCCCTCGGCAGGCTATCGGCGAATCGCCCGACCGCGTTGCAGCAGGGCTCGTCGCCGGAGCGCGCCGGCGCTGACCGGCAAGCGGTCAATCCGATGCTAATCCTATTTGATCGTAACCTCGAAGGCAGCAAAAGGCGGGCGTAGCAAAAAAAGCGCGACCGATGTTAATGGGCCGGAGGTCATGTTGCAGATGCGGCGGCCGCATTGCTGCTAAGGCGGCGGCCGCGGCGAATGCCGGTGCCACTATCAAACGATAGCTATTGCGCCGGCTCAGCCAATAAGTTTTATAATTGACTCACACAATTGTGGAATATACCGCGATGACTGACGACCAGGATCGGCCGCGGCTGCTCGGCTTCGCCGCGCAGATCGTTTCAGCCCACGTCTCCAAGAACGCCGTCTCGGTGCAAGAACTCCCGCCGCTCATCGAGCGGGTTTACGAGGCTTTGCGCAATGCCGGGTCGGAAACGACTGAACCCGAACGGCCCGACCCCGCCGCACCGATCAAAAAGTCGGTATTTCCCGATTATCTGGTCTGTCTGGAGGACGGGAAGAAGCTCAAGATGCTGAAACGACATCTCAAGACTGCATACAATTTGACGCCGGACGACTATCGAAAGCGTTGGCAGTTGCCGCCCGACTACCCGATGGTCGCCCCGAGCTACGCCAAGCACCGCTCGGCGCTCGCCAAGCAAATCGGGCTCGGCAGCCGCCGCGAACCGGAGGCAACCGCTCCGGACGAGCCGGCGGCGAAACCGCGCGGCCGGCCGCCAAGCGCGCGCAAGGGGCCCGTCGCCCGACGGAAGGCCCGGGCCAGCGCAGCCGCGCCGGCTTAAGCCCGCCCGAGCGGGAGCGCGTCCCTTTCAGCGCGCGGGATTGAGCCGCACCACCGCGAGATTGAGGAAGGCCGCGAATCCGACCCAGGCCAGATAGGGTGCCAGCAGCCAGCTTCCCGCCGGCGAAGCGGGGGCGATCACAACGATCAGCGCCAGTATCGACAACCACAGGAGGCCCACCTCGAACAGCGCCCAATCCGGGTGGCGAAGGCGGAAGAACAGCAAGCTCCACGCAATGTTGAGAAGGCCGTTGAGCGCGAACAGGACCAAGATCAACTCCCGCCTCGCCCGGTCGGGCTCGTTCCGCCAAGCGAGCACGCCGGCGGCTGCGGTGAGCGCGAAGATCAACGTCCAGGCCGGGCCGAATAGCCAGTCGGGCGGCTGCCAGGGTGGCTTGCGCAGGTTCACGTACCAGTCGCCGAGATCGGTCATCAGCGCGCCAAGGCCCGCGACCAGCATCGCGGCGAGCGCCGCGCACAGGATGGGTACCCACATGCGCGTGCCCGCGTTCGCGCCGCTCAAGCGGAGGCGAAACCGAGCAAATGCGCGAGATCCTTGAAGAAGATGCGCACGTGCGCCGCCGGCTTCTTCCGGGTCAGCTCCTTGTTCATGTAAGATTCCCAGGTGAGCCGCTGCACATCCTTGTCGCGGCAGATGCTCACAAACTTCTCTCGCCGCTTGTCGCTCGAATACCAGAAATACTGCATGATGCCGAGCACCCAGAATACCCGCCCATGCGCCTTCATGAAGCGCCTGCGCGCCGATCGAAGCGCGCGCGCGTCGCCGGTGGCGCAAAATGCCTCGGCGGCTTCGGCCGCGAGCTGGCCGCCCACCATCGCGTAGTAGATCCCCTCGCCCGAAGCGGGCGCCACCACTCCCGCGGCGTCTCCCGCGAGCACCACGTCCCGCCCGTTGTCCCAGCGCCGCAGCGGCTTGAGCGGGATGGGCGCCCCTTCCCGCCTGATCGTTTCAACCCCGTCGAGGCCTGTCGTCTGTCGCAGCTCGCCCACCGCCCCGCGCAAGGAAAAGCCCTTGCGCGCGGTGCCGGTGCCGATGCTCGTGGTTTCCCCGTGCGGGAAGATCCAGCTATAGAAGTCGGGCGACAGCTTGCCCTGGTAGTAGACGTCGCAGCGCGCCCCGTCGAACGCCGCCTCTCCCGGACGCGGCGAGCGGACGATCTCGTGATATGCAAACACGTAACGGATGCGATCCGCTCCGCGCACGCTCTGCCGCGCCACCGCCGACTTGGCGCCGTCCGCGCCGATCACGCAGCGCGCCCGCACCCGCTCGGTGCCCTTGGCCTCTCCTTGCGTGTGGTATTCCACAACGGCGACCCCGTCCGGGTCGCGGTCGAGCCGGTCGAACGCGCCGGCGCGCCGCACCGCTCCCGCTTCGCTCGCGCGCGCCCGCAGCCACTCGTCGAACAAGTCGCGATCGACCATGCCGACGAACCCGTTGTCGATCGGCATGTCAACTTCGCGCGACGCGGGCGAGACCATGCGGGCGGCACCGATGCGGGCGACCAGCAGCTCGTCGGGAATGGCGAAGTCGCGGATCAGCCGCGGCGGGATCGCGCCGCCGCACGGCTTGATACGGCCGGCCTTGTCGAGCAGCAGCACCGACCGGCCGCGCCCGGCGAGGTCGGCCGCCGCCGTCGCTCCCGCCGGG
>CAXUIE010000011.1:19390-25367 GCA_964250825.1 uncultured Acidisphaera sp.
CAAACAACGGACACTAAAGTGTCTCAAAGCGCGCCGCCCACGACGACGACGTCGAACGTCTCAGCTTCGGCCATCGTGTTCTCCCGATCCTACAAGCGCAGCGCGAACGCGCTGACCAGCATTCCGATCACGTACAAGGTGGTTCCGGTGGCGTTGTACCAGGGTGCGAGCTCGCGCGGCCGCCGCAGCAGCCGCAGCATGAGCAACACCTGAGCGACCAGAAGCCCGACGACGGCCCCAGCGTGAAACGGCGCGCCCCAGGCGAACAGCAGCGCAACGACCAATACTTGCGGCGCGGCCATCGCAAGGCAGGCGACCTGTGCCGCCCGCTCCACACCGAGCAGCACCGGCAAGGAGCCGATCCCCATCCGCCGGTCGCCTTCCACCGACTTGAAATCGTTCAATGTCATGATGCCGTGCGCGCCGGCGCTGTAGAGGGCGGCCAGAGCGAACACCCGCCATTCCGGCCGCGCGCCGGCGATGACGGCGGCCCCCGTCACCCAGGGCAGCCCCTCGTAGCAGGCGGCGCACGCGGCGTTGCCCCACCAGCCGTTCCGCTTTAGCCGCAGCGGCGGCGCGCTGTAGGCCCAGGCAAGCGCCAGCCCGACAACCGCCGCGCCGAACCCCCACGGCCCGAGCACGGTCGCCAACGCGAGGGAGAGCGCCGTCCAGCCCACGGCGATGCCGAGCCCCCATCGTCCGGGGATGCGCCCGGACGGGATGGGCCGGTTCGGCTCGTTGATCGCATCGACATGGCGGTCGTACCAGTCATTGGCAGCTTGGCTCGTGCCGCAAACCATAGGGCCGGCCAGCAGCACGCCGGCAAGCACCACCGGCCAGCGCGGCCCGATTGGTGTCCCGGCCGACACAAGGCCGCAACCGAACGCCCACATCGGCGCGAACCAGGTGATCGGCTTGAGCAGCTCGAGGACGACCTTCGGGGCCGGGCGAGTCACTTGGCCTACCTTTGGCCGTCGGGGATGAAATCCGCGATGCCGTAGCGACGCAGCTTGGCATACAAGCTTTGCCGGCTCAGCCCCAACATCTCGGCGGCGGACGCGCGATTGTCGTTGGTCATTTCGAGCGCGGCCTCAATGCAGAGCCGCTCGATCACGTCCGTCGTTTCGCGCACGAGCTCCTTGAGCGACACGCGCCCGATCAGCTCGGTCAGTTGATCGACCGAGCGGGGCAATTCGCGCCCGGCCCGGGGCTCGACGCTGAGCCGCTGGCCCACGTTGCGGATAGCGAAGCCCAAACAAGGCTGGCCGCCGTTCTTCACCAGAACGGCGGAGATCTCCACTTCCAAGTGCGCGCCAAACTCGCCGTGCAGGGTGGTGGAGAACAACCGGACAGAGCCGCGCTGGTGCAGGTTGGCGATCAGCACTTGCAAGTCGACGCCGGGGCGGCCCAGCCACCGGTCCACCGGCTCGTCGCGCGCTTGCTCCTCCGTGGCGACCTGCGCCATCTCGAGAAAGGCCGGGTTGGCGGTGATGATCCGGCCTTCCATGTCGGTGAGCACGAACCCGTCAGGCGCGTTTTCGACAAGCTTGAGCAGCTTCGACTTGATTTTCGGCAGGCCGACCGTGGCCGCCTCCCCTTCGCCCGGGACCAGACGCACGAGAAACAGCGTAACATTGTCCTCACGAAACGTAGAGGCGGAGGCGGTCACCTGGCGCTCGACGCCGGCCAGTCGCACCGCGACGTCCTCCACCTGGCCAGCGGCCCGCGCGCTGCCGAGCAAAGCCTGCAGGGACTGGGCACTCTCGGCATGGAACACCTCGGCGAGCGGCCGTCCGATCACCCGTTTGCGCGATGGGCCGAGCAGCTGGCCAGCGGCGGGGTTGGCTTCGACCACCCGCTGGCTTGCCGCATCGACAATCAGGATCGCCTCCGACGACATTTGGAACAGTAGCCGATAGCGCATCTCGACGTGCCGCAGCCGCGAATAATCCCGCTCCATGGATTGCTGAGCACTGACCAGGCGCTGCTGAAGGGCCGACATCGCCCGGAGGTCGCGGCCGAACGCCACCACCCGGCCATCGGCGCCGAGCCGGACCGCGGAGTACAAGACGGGGACATCGACGCCCCCCGACGACGGGTGGTTGAGGTGGCGCCAGCGTGAAGGCCCTTTCGCGCCGGCGTCGCGCAGCAGCGCCTCCACCTTGGGCCGACTCTCCACAGTGACTGCCTCGGACCAGAGTCGGCCGATCCACGCCGCCGAGCCCTCGAGCTCGCCGGCAAGCTCGTCGCTTTGAAACGCGACGTCGCGAACGACGCCGTCGGCGTCGAGCACAATGGAGACGTCCGCCGCCGACGCTATCAGTGTCGCCGCGACATCGGCGTCAAGGTCGCCGAGCGATCTCTTCGGAGCCCTGAAACCCTTCACGAAAGACGCAGTCCTCCATACCAAATGCGCCTCCCCCCGTTGGAACTTCTTCGTTCCCGTTCAGCTTTGCGGCGCGATTGCGGCGAGCAGGCCGCTGGCCTGCAGCACCGCGTGCCTCCCGTCGACGGCCGTCGCATCGGCCCCCACCGATCTAACGAGTTCCGGATGAGCAATAAAGATCGGACCGCCGACCATGATGCCGACCGACGCATTGCGGGAAGCGCGGCGAACCGCCTGGATCGCATCCGCAAGCGCTTCGAGCCGCACCTCGGACGCAAGCGAAAGCCCGACAACGGCGAACCAAGTTCGGCGCACGGCCCTGACCAGCTCACCGCGGGTCGTCATGGCCTCGCCCGACACGCTCCAGCCCGCGCGGCGGAAAAATTCCGCGACGATGGCGAGGCCGAAATTGTGCTGCTCTCCCGGCGCCGGCGCGAGCAGGACTCGCAGGCCGCGCCCCGTCGCGGCGGCCTCGCTTTGGAACGCCGGCCCAAGCTCCCTCAGCACCTGGTGCAACGTGGCCAGCCCGAGCGTGACCTCGGCAAACCCCGCCCGGTCCTCTTCCCACATCTCGCCCAATTGCCGGGCGGCGGGCGCCAGAAGATCGAGGAACACGGATTCGAGCGACAACCCCCTTAGCCGCACCGACTCGACGAAGGCGACGGCGGGCGCGACGTCCCGCGACAGGACGACGGCCGCCAGTTCGTCGACCTCGGCCGCGATCGGGCCCGTCATGGCAAGCTCCGACGCTGAACGCCGGGCCGCGCGGCCGCGAGCAAGCAACAAGCGCGGGATAACATCAAATTTGATCGTCCGCGCCAGTATCTCGCGCCGCGCGGCGGCATCGTCTGGATGACGAGTGGCATGACGAGGCGAACGCGAAGCGAGGGGCGCCGTTCCGGCGCTTTGCCATTCCCGCTCCGTCAAGACCCGTTGTCCCAAGGCGACCATAGCATCCCCTTTCCCCCCAAGTGCATTCTCCTGGCCGCGAAGTGTCAAGTGTCCTTTACGTTCCATCGCCTTGACACATCGCTCGGCAGCGCTCTAGCCTCCTGCTTGTGAACCTAGCGCAGGGAGGCGGGATGGATCACTGCCACTCTCGACCCGCTTTTATTCTCCTTACTGCAACACGGACGCGTGCCGACGTTTCGGCAAAGTCCGATGGGCGAGCGGAGCGGTCCGCCGGAGCGTTGTCAAGCCATGCTTACAACTCAGCTGTTTAGCCCCTTGTTCGATGCCATCGACGCCTGCCCTTGGGGCACGGTCGCAGGACGCAGCACCATGATTGGACACCGACCGGGTCGCGGGCTTTACACGCCCGAAGAGCGCCGCCGCCGCGACGCCACGCCGTGGACCCTGGTGCAGGGCGTGCTGGCGCCCGTGCAGTTCGCCGTGTTCCTGATGAGCTTGGTCCTGGTGCTGCGATTCCTGCTCACCGGCCAAGGGGCGGAAGCCGCCACGGCGTCCATCGTCATCAAGACCTTGGTGCTCTACACCATCATGGTCACCGGTTCGGTCTGGGAGCGGGAGGTGTTCGGCCGCTATCTTTTCGCCAGCGCGTTCTTCTGGGAGGACGTGGTCAGCATGCTTGTCCTCACGTTGCACACCGCGTACTTATTCGCGTTGTTCTCGGGCGCGGTCGACGTGCGCAGCCAGATGCTCCTCGCGTTGGCCGCCTATGTTTCCTACCTGGTGAACGCGACGCAGTTCGTGCTGAAGCTGCGGGCGGCGCGCCGCGAAGGCGTGCGTTGGGCCGACGCCCCGGGCGGCGCGCTGGAACCCTCCAAGTGAGCATGGCCGGCACGGCCCTTGACTGTGTTGACACCCCGGTGTTGCGCGAGCGCGGCCAGCGGGAAGTGTTCTGCGGCCTAACGGGGATCGTTTGGCTGCACCGCAAGATCCAGGACGCGTTCTTCCTCGTCGTCGGCTCGCGCACCTGCGCGCACCTAATCCAGTCGGCGGCCGGGGTGATGATCTTCGCCGAACCGCGTTTCGCCACCGCCATCATGGAAGAGCGCGACCTCGCTGGCCTGACCGACACGAACGACGAACTCGACCGCGTGGTGACGCGCCTGATCGAGCGACGGCCGGACATCAAGCTGCTTTTCCTGGTCGGCTCCTGCCCGTCCGAGGTGATCAAGCTCGACCTCTCGCGCGCCGCGCAGCGCCTCTGCCGCGCCTTGGCGCCGAATGTCCGGGTGCTGAATTATTCGGGGAGTGGCATAGAAACCACGTTCACGGAAGGCGAGGACGCGTGCCTCGCGGCACTCGTGCCGGAACTGCCCACCGTTTCCTCAACCCCCTCCCACGAGGGGCGGAGGCTTGGTGAGGGGGCCGGCTTGCTCGTCGTCGGCGCTCTGGCGGACGTGATCGAAGACCAGTTCCGACGCCTGTTCGGGGCGATGGGCATCAACGTGGTGCATTTCCTGCCGCCTCGCCGCGCCGCCGAGCTTCCGGCTGTCGGGCCGGGCACGCGCTACCTGCTCGCGCAGCCCTTCCTCGCCAACACGGCCCGCGCGCTCAACGAGCGCGGCGCGACACGCATCGCCGCCCCCTTCCCGCTCGGCGTCGAAGGCACCACGCGCTGGCTGCGCGCCGCCGCCGACGCGTTCGGCGTTTCCGAGTCGCTTTTCAGGGACGCAACGGCCTTGCCGCAGGAGCGCGCCGAGCGCGCGCTGGCCCGCTTCCGCGACCAACTCGCGGGCTCGCGCGTGTTCTTCTTCCCCGATTCGCAGCTCGAAATCCCGCTCGGCCGATTTCTCGCGCGTGAACTCGGCATGCGGCCGGTCGAGATCGGCACGCCCTACCTGCATCGGCAGCACCTCGCCGAGGAGCTCGCGCTGTTGCCCGCCGGAACCGCGCTGAGCGAAGGCCAGGATGTCGACCGGCAGCTCGACCGTTGCCGCGCGGCGCGGCCCGACATCACGGTTTGCGGCCTCGGGCTCGCCAATCCGCTTGAGCAGGAGGGGCTGACGACCAAATGGTCCATCGAGCTCTTATTCACGCCCATCCAGGGCTACGAGCAGGCCGCGGACCTCGCCGAACTGTTCGCGCGCCCGCTGGTGCGCCGCGCGCGGCTCGCGGTGTAGCGCGATGCAGCTCACCATCTGGACCTACGAGGGACCACCGCATGTCGGCGCGATGCGGGTCGCGACGGCGATGGAGGGGCTGCACTACGTTCTCCATGCGCCGCAGGGCGACACCTACGCCGACCTGCTGTTCACCATGATCGAACGGCGTGGGGTGCGCCCGCCCGTCACCTACACGACGTTCCAGGCCCGCGACCTCGGCGGCGACACCGCCGAATTGTTCCAGCGCGCCGCCGCCGACGCATACGAGCGGTTCCGGCCGCAGGCCCTGCTGGTTGGCGCCTCCTGCACGGCGGAGCTGATCCAGGACGATCCCGGCGGGCTCGCGCGCGCGCTGAACCTGCCGGTGCCGGTGGTGCCGGTCGAGCTCCCTTCGTATCAGAAGAAAGAGAATTGGGGCGCCGCCGAAACTCTCTATCAGTTGGTCCGCGCGTTCACCGCTTCCCGCCCCTCTCACCTTCCAAGCGGGGAGGGCCGGAATGAGGGATCCGAGCCACGCTGC
>CAXUIE010000011.1:25377-27405 GCA_964250825.1 uncultured Acidisphaera sp.
GGGCAGGCCGCTTCCTGGTTGCAGCGCAACCACCGCCAGCCGTTCACGAAAACCATCCCCATCGGCGTCGGCGCCACGCGGGATTTCGTTGCCGAGGTCGCCGGCCTCGCGGGGGTGGACGCCGCACCCGTGCTGGACGACGGAGCCTGCCGTCTCCCGTGGTACTCGCGCTCCGTCGACTCCAATTATCTTACCGGCAAGCGCGTGTTCATCTTCGGCGACGCGACGCACGCCATCGCCGCGGCACGCATCGCCCGCGACGAGCTCGGCTTCACGGTGACGGGGCTCGGCACCTTCACTCGCGAATACGCGCGGGAAGTGCGCGCCGCCGCCGCGACGCACGGGCTCGAAGCGCTGATCACCGACGACTATCTCGAAGTCGAAGCCAAGGTGGTCGAGTTGCAGCCCGAGCTCGTGCTCGGCACCCAGATGGAACGCCACATCGCCAAGCGCCTCGGCGTTCCGTGCGCCGTCATATCCGCGCCGGCCCATGTGCAGGACTACCCCGCCCGTCATTCGCCACAGATGGGGTTCGAAGGTGCGAACGTCCTGTTCGACACGTGGGTGCATCCTTTGATGATGGGGTTGGAGGAACACCTGCTCGGCATGTTCCGCGACGACGCCGAGTTCCGCGACGACGCCGCCCCTTCACATCTCGGCGCGACGACCCCGGCGCCCGAGGCCGCCGGCGCGCCGATCCTTGCCTGGGCCACGAAGGCCGAGGACGAGCTGAAAAAGATTCCGTTCTTCGTGCGCGGCAAGGCCCGCCGCAACACGGAACGCTTCGCGCAGGACCAGGGCCTCACCACGATCACGGTCGAGACGTTGTACGATGCCAAAGCGCATTTCGGCCGCTGACCCCACCCCCGTGCGGGTGGTGCTGGTGACGATGGACAGTCACCTTTCCAGCGCCGCCGCGCGTGCCGAGTCGGCGTTGCGCCGCGAGCTTCCCGGCCTCGAGCTCGTCATGCACGCCGCCGACGAATGGGGCAGCGACGAAGCGGCTCTCTCGCGCTGCATCGACGACATCGGCAGTGGCGACGTCGTGATCGCCACCATGCTGTTCCTTGATGACCACATCCGAGCGGTGCTGCCCGCGCTCGCTTCCCGCCGCGACGAGTGCGACGCCATGCTGTGCGCGATGTCGGCGGGCGAGGTGATGCGGCTCACGCGGCTCGGCAAGTTCAACATGTCGGGCGAGGCGATCGGCGCGATCGGGATGTTGAAACGACTGCGGGGACGGCCGAAGACCGGCGAGTCGAGCGGCCACGGACAGATGAAGATGCTGCGCCAGTTGCCCAAGCTGCTGCGCTTCATTCCCGGCACCGCGCAGGACGTACGCGCCTACTTCCTCGCCCTGCAGTACTGGCTCGCAGGCTCGGAGGACAACCTAGCCAACCTCGTCCGCCTGCTCGTCGACCGCTACGCGACCGGAACGCGCGCCTCGCTGGCCGGCAAGCTGCGTGTCTCGCCGCCGATCCAATACCCCGATGTCGGCCTGTATCACCCGGGAGCGCAGAACCGCGTCGTCGAGCGCTTGGAGCAACTGCCGGCGGCGGGGAAAGCGGGGACGGTCGGGCTGCTGCTGATGCGCTCCTATGTGCTCTCCGGCAACGCGGGGCATTACGACGGGGCGATCGCCGCGTTGGGGGGCAACGGCCGCCCCGTGATCCCCTCCTTTGCCAGCGGCCTAGACTCGCGTCCGGCGATCGAGCGGTTCTTCGTGCGAGACGGCGTCCCCATCGTCGATGCGGTGGTCTCGCTCACGGGCTTTTCGCTCGTTGGCGGCCCCGCGTACAACGACGCCCGCGCCGCCGAGGCAGTGCTTGCCTCGCTTGACGTGCCATACCTTGCCGCGCATCCGGTCGAGTTCCAGACCCTTGAGCAATGGCAGGCCGACCCGCACGGGCTGCTGCCGGTCGAGGCGACGATGATGGTCGCGATCCCCGAGCTTGATGGCGCGGTCTGCCCGATGACGTTCGGCGGCCGATCCTCGAATGCCGAACGCCGCCGCGACATGGCGGCGCA
>CAXUIE010000012.1:0-25939 GCA_964250825.1 uncultured Acidisphaera sp.
GCCCTGCGGCATACGACCGGGATAGCACAGGCCCATCGGCAGGATGGCGACGCGCGTCGGGTCGTAAAACGTGTCGCGGTCCATCGCGAGCCATGCGCGCAGCCGGTCGCCCGAGGGATCGTTGAACGGCGTGCCCGAAAGGTGCGCCTTGGTGCCGGGGGCTTGGCTGGTGATCAGCAGTCGCGCCGTCGTGGACACGCGCAGGATCGGCCGTGGGCCGAGCGGGAGGTCGGCGCACGCCGCGCAGGCGCGGGCCGCCGCCGCGACGGCGGCGCGCGACTCCGCACCCCCCCCTCCCGCGTCGCCTGGCAGGGGAGAGGGCGGGGTGAGGGTTGGCCGCGCCGCGCCCTGCTCGGCGTCGCCGCCCTTTCACTGCTGGGTGCGGCCGCCACACCCGTCGCGGCAACACCCATCTCGCGCATGGACCTGTCCTGGTGGCGCGCGCGCCACGAAGCGGTCCTCGAGCGGATCAAGCGCGGCCCGGTGAAGCTGGTCCTGCTCGGCGATTCGATCACTCAGGACTGGGAGCGGCCCGACTTTCAGGCCGCCTGGGACCGCTTCTATGGCGGCCGGGACGCGATCAACATGGGGTTCACCGGCGACACCACCGCGAGCCTGCTTTGGCGCATCGAGAACGGCGAGCTGGACGGGATCGCGCCTGCCGCCGCGGTGATCCTGATCGGCGCCAACAATCTCGGCCGGGTCCACTGGGCGGCCGCCGACACCGTGGCCGGGGTCGAGGCCGTGGTGGCGGCCACCCGCCATCGCCTGCCGCGAACTCCCATACTGCTCCTCAGCGTGCTGCCGAGCGATCGCTCTCCTTGGGTGACGGAAACGACAACGGACATCAACCGCCGACTGGCGCGACGCTTCCGACCGGGCGGCGACGGCGTGACATACATCGACGTGACGGGCGTGTTCATGCGGGACGGGCGGCTCGACCGGGAGCTGTTCCTCGACCCCAAGATGACCCCGCCCCGGCCCCCGCTTCACCCGTCGCCGTAAGGGCAGGCGCGGATGGCGGCCGCGATCGAGCCGACGCTCGCGCGCTCGATGGGGGACCGCGACCGCAGCGCTGGCCGCTAGATCAGCCGAGCGCCCGTTCCAGCATTTCGAGCACCTCGCGCGAGAAGCGCCGCATGTTCACGACCCGGTCGTCGCTGCCGGTCTCCAGGGTTGTGGCGTGTTCCGATACTCCCGCGAGGGCGAAGCAGGTGTGGCCTGGCTTGTCGCCGTATCGGTTCCCGGTGGGGCCGGTCGCGCCGGTTTCGCCGAGGCCCCACGTCGCGCCGAGCTTGTCGCGCGCGTGCCGCGCCAGCAGCAGGGCGTAGGGTTCCGTCGAGGCCCGCAAGCCCTGCATGGCCTCGTCAGTGATGCCGGCCAGCGCGTCCCGCGCCTCGCGCGTGTAGATCACCCCGCCGCCCAGGAAATACGCCGACGCGCCCGGCACCGACAGCAGCGCTGCCGAGACCAGCCCGCCGGTCGAGGATTCGAACACCGCGATCGTCTCGCCGCGCCCCTTCAGCCGCGCGCCGATCCGTTCCGCGATGGGGAGCAATTCCTGCATGGTGTTTTCCTCGCGCGGTCGGGCGAAGCCTGGCACGCGCAACGCGGCCGGGCAACGCGTGGAGCCACCCCGACGCGCCGTCGTTCCGGCGACAGTTGGAATCCGGGGCTGCTGGGCCGGCGTGATGATCTCGTTTTGGCGACGCTCGGATCGTCCCGCCGTTAGATATCGGTCAGAGCGCGTTCAGCGGCGTCGCGTCCGGCGGCAGCGGCACGCGGTCGACGTTCAGCACGAACGAAACGATCGTGTAGTATCCGACCGCGCCGATCAGGTCGATCACGCCCTGCTCGCCGAAGCTCTCCTCGACCGCCGCGAACGCCGCGTCGCTCACCTGCCCGTGATGGAGAAGCTCGAAGGCAAAGTCGTACACCGCCGTCTCCTCGGCAACGAGGTCGGGCGGGCGCTCCCCGGCGGCGATCGCATCGGCGATCGCCGGGCGGAGGCCGGCGTCGATCGCCAGCTTGCGATGGGCGTACCATTCATATTGCGCGGTCCACTTGCGGGCGCAGACGATGATCGCGAGCTCGTTCAAGCGCGGCGGGATCGAACTCTGGAAGCGGACGAACTCTCCGACCTTTTGCACCCGGTCGGCCATCTCGGGGCTGCGAAGCAGCGCCTTGAACGGCCCGCGTTGCCAACTGCCGCGAGGGCCGGACGCGATGCCTTGCGCCACACGACGCTGGTCGGGCGTCATCGCCTCCTCGGTCAACGGCGCGAAGCGTTCGCTCATGCTTTCACCTGTCATGGGATAGTGGCGATCATGCCGCCGTCGACGACAATTTCGGTCGCGGTGATGAAGCGGGCCTCATCGGAGGCAAGGAACAGCACGGCATGGGCCACGTCCCATCCGTCGCCCATGTGCCCCATCGGGACGCGGCGGTGCCGGTCGGCGATCAGCGCCTCGGCGTCGTTGTTGCCGATCTGCCGCGCCAGCCGGTGCGTCACCAACGGCGTGTTCATCAAGCCCGGCACCACCGTGTTCACCCGGATGCCGAGCGGCGCGTATTTCACGCCCGTACTGCGCGACAGCTGTATGACACCCGCCTTGCTCGCGCTGTAGCCGACATGCGTGCGCCCCACGTGATCGCGCAGCCCGGCCACGGAGGCGACGTTGATGATGGCGCCCTTGCCCTGCCGCTCCATGATCGGCAGCACGTGCTTGCAGCCTAGGAACGCGGTTTTCAGGTTCTGGTCGATTTGAAGGTCGAAGGTTTCCTCCGACATCTCCACCGGCCCGCCCGGCGCGGAACCGCCGACGTTGTTGACCAGAATGTCGACTCGGCCGAAGTGGGTGGCGCACGCGACCATGGCGTCCTTGACCTGCCCGGAATCCAGCGCGTCGCACATCCGCGTCTCGGCCTCGTTGCCCTCGCCTTCGATGATGCGGCGCGTTTCGGCGAGCGCGTTCTCGTCGCGATCCAGCAGGAACATCCGCGCGCCCTGGCGGGCGAGCAGGGTGGCGGTGGCTCGGCCGTTGCCCCAGCCGGGGCCGACCGAACCCGCGCCCGAGACGATCGCGACCTTGCCGGCAAGGCTCAGCATCCGCTTTCTCCCGTTCGTTCCGCCAAGACTAGGCCCGAAGCGAAGCCGCGCAAAGCGCGCGCGCTCGTCAAGCGTGCGGGAAGTTGATCTCCACGGCGACGCCGTCGGGGTCATGCAGGAACAGCTGAGTGAGGTTTACCGACGCGATCTCGCGCTCCTCGTACTCGATCCGCTGCTTGGCCAAGCGGGCCTTGATCTCGTCGAGCCCCGAACCCTCGAACGCGATGTGGTCGAGCCGCCCCGTCACCGGCGGCTCCCCGCTCCCGCCGAGCTCCGTGCCGAGCAGGTGGATGACCGCCTGCGTGCCGCAATACAGCCAATAGCCGGGAAACGGCAGGGTCGGCCGGTCGCCGACCGCGAGGCCGAGCGCCTCGACGTAGAAATCCTTGGTCGCCTCGAGATCGATCGGGCGAGTCGAAACGTGGTTGAGGCCGTTCAGCGCCATGTTCGTGCTCCTTGCGTACGCCCCTCACCCCGCCCTTTCCTCGGGCGGAGGGAGAATCAGGCCAGGGCCTACTCCGCGCTTTCCGCGCGCGGCATGTCAACATGCCTAGTTCGTTTGCCGCTCGGGCAGCCCTTGCGTCCGGCCCGGGTATCCGGCCGCCTTGAAATACCGGGTCGAACCGACCGTGACGCCCTCGACGGCCGTCACCCGCCCAACGTCGTCCGCTTGCGGCGAGACCTGCCGCTCGCTGCGCCACTCGGGCACGGTTCCGCCCGGCATGGCCTCGCTGATGACGCGCCCCGTGAGCTGGCCCATGTCGGGAATGTCAAGGCCGAGCAGTTGCGACATGGTCTTGCCAATGTCGGCGTTGCTGGTGGGTGCGGGGTCCGTCCAGCCGCTGCGGAAGTCTGGCCCGATCGCGCCGCCGACGATGTCGGTGTCGGCGCGGCTGAAGCTGCCGTGCATCCCCTGCCCTTGCTGCAGCCCGGTGTCGGCCACCTCCACCGTGCAGGTTTCGGGATCGGCGCAGCCGAGCGCGTAGCTGCGAAAATTGACCACGATCGCCGGCATGGGCGTCACCGCCGAGCCGTTGAGGTCGATCGCGGCGGTCGACAGGGTGCCGGGGATGAAGCCAAAGCTGTCAGACACGAATAAGCCCCTGACGTAATCCTGCTTGGCCAGCACGTCGGTCACGTCGCGCGCGAGCGCCGGGTCGCCGCCCGGCAAATAGACGAGATCGGAGCCGCCGTTGGACGCTACCACCACGCGCGGGTGGTCCGCGTCACTCCCGATCAGGCCGTTGCCGCGGAGGGGGTGCGCCCCATCGGCCACCGGCGCGCCGTTCGCGTCGGGGTCGAACAATGGCTCGTGCAGGCCATGCGCGATGTCGATGGCGACGAAGCCCGGCGGAAGCAGACGAGGCACGACGTCGGCGTATGTTTGTGACGCGGCGAAGCTGGTGCCGCTTTCCTTGGAGATCGTCGAGAAGCCGTGGTCGGACGTGATGATGACGTCGGTCGTCTGATCGAGCCCGAGCTCGTTCAGCGCCTTCAGCAATCCGGCGAGATTGTCGTCGGCGTTGCGGATGGAAGCGACCGACGTCGGCCCGTTGATGCCGGGCGTGAGGCGGTTGAGGCTGTCCCCCTGGTTGTGCTGCGTGCCGTCTGGATCGCGCGACCAGTACACCATCATGAATGGCTTGGTACGCGCCTTGAACATCGGCAGCACGACCTTGGTGGCGGCGTCGAGGAAATACGCTTGCTGCTCGATGTTGGCATGAAGCGTGCCCGCATGCTCGAGGTCGCCCGCCCTCGCGTTCTCCCCGCGCGTCGGCGCCTGCAACGGCAGCCCCGCGTCCGCCATCCGCTTCTGCACCTCATCGCTCAGGGGAATGCCGCCACGCCCGGTTTGGTCGTCGACGATGATTGTTCCGGTGCCGGAGCGGTCGGAGTGGTCGAAGATCAGCGCGGGCCCGAGCTTGCCGATGGTCGCGGTGCTGAGCCCGGCGCGGCGGGCCGCGCGCATCACCGTCTCCTGATGGAGGTAGTCGCCCGCGAAGTGCTCGTCCACGTCGCCGAGAACGGGGTCGCTTTCAAGGAACGGTGTGACGCTGTCGCCCGCCCCCGGCACCTTGAACCCGGTATATATCACGTTGCTGAAGTCGCCGGTGTCGCCCACCTTGTGCCCTGTCGCCAAGGACGCGGCATTCGCGGTGGTGAAGGTCGGAAACATCGAGAACGTGTTGCCGAAGCGCACGCCGCGCTTCCACAGCGACCACATGGTCGGCGCCGTCGCTCCGTTGACCATGCTCGGCCTGAGCCCGTCCGCGACGAACAGCAACACGTTGTGTCGGGTCGTCTGCGCACGGGCAGCGGTCGCGAACAGGAGTGCCGCCAGGAGGAAAGCTCGCTTCCGCATGAACAGCGTCACTTCGGCGATTGCGACACTCGGACGATACCGGCGGGCGACGCTTTCACGGGAAGCTTTCGTGACCATGCGGCACGGTCGCCCATTTCTGAGCCCCTCCGACCTCAGGCCGCCTTGGACTGCCCGAACAGCCCACCCGTCGCGGCGAGCCGGGCCAGCTGCTCATCGGCGGTGCCGAACATGAGGTCGATCATGGTCTGGCGCTTGAAGTAGTGGCCGACCTTGTACTCCATCGTCACGCCAATGCCGCCGTGCAGCTGCACGGCTTCCTCGCCCACGTGCTTGCCGGACCGACCGATCTGCGCCTTGGCCGCCGAGATCGCCTTGCCGCGCTCCGCCGCGTCGGAATTGTCCGCCATCACGCCGGCGAACAACGCCATGCTGCGCGCCTGCTCGACCGAGCCCAGCATGTCGACCGCGCGATGCTGCAGCGCCTGGAACGAGCCGATCGTCACGCCGAACTGCTTGCGGGTTTTCAGGTACTCGACCGTGAGCTCCTGCATGGATGTGAGCACGCCCACGCTTTCCGCGCATAACGCGGCGATCGCCTCGTCGACCACGCGCTCGATGGCGGGCAGCGCCGCGCCCGGCTCGCCCAGCACCGCTTCCGCTCGCGCGCCCGATAGAGTGACTTCGGCCGCGCGCAGATTGTCCTGCGTCCGGTAGCCCTGCCGCGAGACGCCCGCCGCCTTCGGGTCCACCATGAACAAGCCGATGCCGTCGCGATCGAGGCGGCCGCCCGAGACGCGCGCGGTGACGAACAGCGCGTCGGCCACGTCGCCGTGCAGCACCACGCTTTTCGTGCCGTCGAGCACCCAGGAATCGCCGTCGCGCTTGGCGGTGGTCGCGACGTCGGCGAGGTTGAACCGCGAATGCCGCTCGACATGAGCGAAGGCGAGCAGCTTCTTGCCGGCCGCCACCGCGGGCAGCAACGCCCCTTGCAGCGCTTCGTCCCCGGCCGCGCGGACCAGGCCCGCGCCGAGGACAACGGTTGCGAAATAGGGTTCGAGCACGAGGCCACGCCCGAACGCTTCCATCACGATCGCCGTCTCGACGGGACCGCCGCCGAAGCCGCCGTGCTTCTCCTCGAACGGCAGGCCGAGGATGCCGAGCTCGGCGTATTGCGCCCACACCTCGCGGCTCCAGCCGTCGGGCTCGGCCATGATCTTCTTGCGCGCCTCGAACTCGTAGCGGTCGGCGATCAGCCGATCGACGCTGTCCTTGAGCAGCCGTTGTTCCTCGGTGAGATCGAAGTCCATTCCCCAACCTTACTTTGTCATTGCAAGAAGCGATGCGACTGAGCAATCCCGGCGCACCACGCCGTGAGGTGGCCCTGGATCGCCACGCCGGCCCAACGGGCGGCTCGCGATGACGAACCTGGAGTCACAATCCCAGGATCGCCTTGGCGACGATGTTGCGCTGGATTTCGTTGGAGCCGCCGTAGATCGAAACCTTGCGGAAATTGAAGTAGTCGGGTGCGGCTTCCGTCGCGTATTCGGGGCCGATCACCGGCTCGTTCTGCCCGGCTTCGACCGGCTGATAGGGCATCGCGAACGGGCCGACCACCTCGATCGCCAGCTCCGTCAGCTGCTGCTGGATCACCGATCCCTTGAGCTTCAGGATGGAGGAGGCCGGGTTGGGCTTGCCCTTCGCGGCCGAGCGCTCGGCCGCGCCCACGCGCAGCTGCGTCATCTCGAGCGCCTTGAGGTCCACCTCGATCGCGGCGAGCTTCTCGCGGAACTTGGTGTCCTCGAGCAGCGGGCGCTCGCCCGCCAGCTCCAGCGACGCGAGCTTCTTGATGCGCGCGACCTTGGCCTTGGACGCGCCCACCCGGGCGATCCCGGTCCGTTCGTTGCCGAGCAGGAACTTGGCGTAGTCCCAGCCCTTGTTTTCCTGGCCGATCAAATTCTCGGCCGGCACCTCGACATCATCGAAGAAGACCTCGTTGACCTCGTGGCCGCCGTCGATCGTTTGGATGGGGCGAACCGTGATGCCCTTGGAGGTCATCGGGAACACGATGAAGGAGATGCCTTCCTGCTTCTTGGCGGCCGGGTCGGTGCGGCACAGGCAGAAGATCCAATCGGCGTGCTGGGCGAGCGTGGTCCAGGTTTTTTGGCCGTTGATGATCCACTTGTCGCTGCGCCGCTCCGCCTTGGTGCGCAAAGAGGCGAGGTCTGACCCGGAGCCGGGCTCGGAGAAGCCTTGGCACCACCAATCGTCGAGGTTCGCGGCACGAGGAAGAAAGCGCTGCTTGTGCTCCTCGCTGCCGAACTGGGCGATCACCGGGCCGACCATGGAGGCGTTGAACGGCAGCGGCGGCGGCACGTTCGCGAGCTGCATCTCGTCCTGGTACATGTAGACCTGCACCGGGCTCCAAGCCTGGCCACCCCATTGCACCGGCCAGTTCGGCACCGCCCAGCCGCGCGCGTTGAGCACGCGCTGCGCGCGGATGGTTTCCTCCTTTGTCAGATGATGTCCGGCCGCGACCTTTTCGCGGATGGCGGCGGGAAACTCCTCGCGGAAGAAACGCCGGGCCTCGTCGCGGAACGCGACTTCCTCGGGCGTGAAGTTCAGGTCCATGGGACGTTCCTTTTCGTTGCGGCGGGCGGCTGTTTCACCCGGCCCTCCCACAAAGGTGACAGGAAAAGAAATCCCCTCCGTTGCAGGAGGGGGTTGGGAGGGTCAAGCGGCCCGCGATTTGAGCCGGTGCGAGAACGACTTGCGGAACTTCGCCACCTTGGGGGCGACCACCGCCTGGCAATATCCCGCGTACGGGTTGCGCGCGTAGTAGTCGTGGTGCTCGGGTTCCGCCTCGTAGAACGCGGTGAGCGGCTCGACTTCCGTCACCAGCGGAGCCGGCCAGACCTTGGCCTCGCTCACCTCCCTCATCACGCGCCCGGCCGCCTCACGCTGAGCGTCCGAGTGGGCGAGGATGATGGAGCGATACTGCGAACCCACGTCGTTGCCTTGCCTGTCCCGCGTGGTCGGGTCGTGAATGGAAAAGAACACACGCAGCAGGTCGTCGTAGGAAATCATCCGAGGATCGAACACCACCCGCACCACCTCGGCATGGCCCGTGCGACCGGAGCAGACCTGATAATAGCTGGGGTCGGCGACCTGGCCGCCGGCGTAACCGGACGTCACCGACTGCACGCCCTCCAGATCCTTGAACACGGCTTCCAGGCACCAAAAGCAGCCCCCGCCGAGGGTCGCGACCTCATGGCCGGGCTTCACCTGATCCGTCATGGACACTCCTCCGCTCATGCCGGCCTTATATGGGACGGTGCCGGGAACGCCACTATGCCTCGGCTTGCCGTTGGAGAGAACCGAGCAGGTCCGGGTCCGCGATGACGCGCGGCACCTTGTTCTGGCCGCCCAGGCGGCCGCGCGCCCGCATCCAGGCCGCGAACGTGCCAGGGGGTGCCGCCACGGTGCGGGGAGGCAGCAGTTGGCCGCCGTCGCGGTGCGACCGATAATCCTCGTTCAAGCGCGACAGGGCCGCGTCCGCAGCCGCGCCGAACCGCTCCACCTGACCGCCCTTGAGGAACCCGGCGAATTCGACCACGAACACGTGCCGCCCCTGCGCCCCGGCCGCTTCGGCTCCCACCGCGTACTCGGCGACCGCCGTCCCGATCGCCGCCGCGCCCTCCAGCACGGCCAGTTCGATCTCCTCGCAAGTCAGATGCTCGCCGAACGCGGACAAGAAGTACGACGTGCGCCCCACGACGAGCAGGCGCGGCGTAAAGCGGTCGACCAAGCGCACCACGTCGCCGATGAGGTAGGACCAGAGGCCGGCACAGCTGCTGAGCACGAGTGCGTAGTCGACGCCGGTCTCCGCCGTGCCGATCCAGTGGCGCGTAGGGGCGGCCGCGCCCAGTTCGGCCACCGGGACGAACTCGAAGAACAGCCCGTTGTCGACGATGAGGCGCATCCCCTCGCCCGGCCCCCGGTCCGCCACGGCTATGAAGCCTTCGCTCGCGGCATAAACCTCGCGCAGCTCGGCGCGGCTTCCCGCGAGCCATTTCTCGAACGCGGCCCGGTACGGCGCGAAGCTCACGCCGCCATGCACGAGCAGCTCGAGGTCCGGGTAGAAGGACTCCAGGCGTCGCGGCAGGTCCGGGCGGAGCGCGGCCAACCGCTCGAACAACAAAAGAAGCCAGCTCGGTGTTCCGCTCAGCATCCGGATCGGCTCGCCGGGCGATCGGCGGGCGAGCCACTCGAGCTTGCGGTCCCAATCGTCGATGAGTGCCACAGCGGGCGGCGGAAAGGTGTAGGGCTGGGCCCAGAACGGCACCCGCGAGGCCGCGATGCCGCTGAGGTCGCCGCTGCGAATGCCCGGCCCTTCCCGACGCAGGTCGGTGCTGCCGCCGAGCAGGAAGCTCTTGCCGCCGAGCACCCGGCTCGCCGGGCGGTGCGCCACGTGATGCACGAGCACGTCGAGGGCCGCCCGCTTGTTGCTGCGCAGCATGGCCGTGCTGACCGGGATGTATTTCGTGGTCCCGCTCGTGGTGCCGGAGGAAAGGGCGAAGAACGGCACCCGCCCGGGCCAAGTAGCCCCGGCGACGCGCGGAAACCGCGGCGACCATTCCGTTCGCCAGAAATCCTCGTAGGCGCGAACCGGCACCCTGGCCTGGAACTCGGCCACACCCCGGATGGCGGCAAAGCCGTGCGCGCGGCCGAACGCGGTGCGCGCGCCCCGGCGCAGGAGCTTGAGAAGCTGACGTTCCTGCACAGCCCGCGCGTCCTCGCGCGCGAGGGTCGCGAGCCGCCGCCGCGCGTAGGCGCGCAGGATCGGCGTCGCATCCATCATGGCGCGGGCTGGAGCTGCTGCGTGATCGGGAACGCCCGTGCCACCGCGTCGGGCGTGAGCGGCAAGCGGATGTACTCGCCCGCCTTGAACAACGGCAACTGGTCGGCGAAGTTGACACTGCCCAACCAGCCATCCTGGCCGCCGAACAGCACCGCCTCCGTCCCGTCCGGGTCTGCCATGTCGGCGATGAAGCGCGCCTGCGAGCCGTAAACAGCCGGATGGCGGTCGCGGACCAGGCCGTGGAACGACTTCATCACCGTCTCCCGCGAGCCGCTGACCGGATACTCGTCCACCCGGAACCGCCGCCCGATCAGCGGAATGTTGGCGAGCACCGATTGGGCGCGCATCACGTGCATGTCCCCCCAGGTCGGGAACCGCGCCGCGTCCCGCATGGCCGCGGCGAGCGCCGCTCGGAGTAGGTTTGCGCGCGTGGCGGGTTCGAGCGCGGCGAGGTCGGTGAGCAGAAAGCTCACGATCTGATTCCAGTCGGGGCGTGGCCGCTCCTCGTCGGTTCGCCGAAGACCCTCCACGACGTGATGCAGAAGAGTTTCGAACAGCACCGGCTCGCGCGCGCTCACGCCGTATCCGCCGTCCCAGGCGCGGAGCGCCGCCAACTCCGACGCCTCCTCGCCGAGCCCTGCTTCATCGATAAACCGCAACAACCCTTCGTTGAGCGCGTGCGAGGCGGGGGAGATCACGTCCCGCTGCAACGCGCGCAGGTCATCGACGGTTAATTCGGGTTTCGCGCCGAGGATCGCTTGCAAGCGCTGCACGCGCTCGGACGTGATGAAGATGAACCCGACGGGCGTGGGCGATTCCGTCGGCGGATTGTTCGCGGACGCGAGAAAACCGGCGGGCGGGTTCAGCGCGAAGGGCAGATCGAGCACGGTCGCGTATCCGTCCCAGCCGAGCGCGGGATCGCGCGCGCCGAGCACCATGTCGGGCGGCCGCTGGTATCCACGCCGGGGCAGCCAGGTCGCCATTACCTGCCCGATGTTTCCCCTCCGGTCGGCGAACTGCATGTTCTGCGGACTGACGGCGTAGGTCGCGAGCGCCGACCGGAACGCGTCGGGCGTCTCGGCGCGCGCGACCCGGATGAAGGCGGTGATCTCGTCGCTCGGATCGTGCCCCATCCAGCGCAGCGCGATCGTCTCGCCGGGGCGGCTGTGGAACAGCGGCGAGTCGGACACGACGGGGCCGAACGAGGAGCGGCGCACGCTCACCTCTCGCGTTCGACCCAGCCGGCTGCGGATGCGCTCCGTGCGGGTTGCGAGCGGCTCGCCCCCGACGTCGAACAGGTCGCTCACCGCCGCCCGCATGTTGGTGCCGCCCCAGGCCATGTGCGGGTTCCGGCCAAGCCCGAAGATGGGCAAGCCCGCCGGCATCAGGCCGACCACGTTGAAGGAAGGCGAACGCACCCCCGCGAGCACCCAAAGATTTGGCAACAAGAGCGGCAGGTGCGGGTCGCTCGCCAGCAGCGCCCCGCCCGTGGCGCTCCGCTCCGGCGCGACCACGACGCAGTTGCTGCCGCTGCGGCTGTAGGCGGCCAACGCGCCAATCACCGCCGCGCGCCGGTCGTCCGCGCCGAAGCTCCATGCGCCGCCGTTCCCCGCCTTCAGCGTGCGTCGCCAGATCGCGGGCCACGCAGGGCTCGCACGGCTGCCGATCAGCCCGAAATAGGTCATCCAATTAATGTCGACGCCGGCGAGCCGGCCGATGGCGAGCAGGTCGCGCACCATCCACCGCTCCCGCCGAAGCCCGAGCAGCCCGTACTCGGGAGGCATAGCGCGGACATGATCCTGATACCAGTTCAGGCCGTCCGCGAACGCCTGCACCCAAGCCCGCGTCTCCTCCGGCATGGCGGCCTCGACCGCCGGGGCTGCGTCGGGCAGGCCGATGATGCGCAAGGTGTGATCGATGTCGCGGCCGCGTGGGCCGATCATCTCCGCTATGCGCCCGCAGGCGAGGCGCTTGGCGAGCGCGAGCTGACCTTCGCGAAGGTGCGCGTGGACCAGCCCGAGCGCGAAGGCGAGGTCGCCGTCCCGTTCCGCCTCGATGAACGGGACGCCGTGGTTGTTCCAGCGAATGGTCACCGGCCGCTCGATCGGCAGCCCGCGCGTCGGCAACTGCCGCAGCCGCTGATCGAGCCGCCGACGCCGGGGAAACAAGGCGCGCGGAGCGTACGGCAGCGCGCGGGCTGCGAGCAACAAGGGGTGAAGCAGGCGCATGGACAGGCCTAGCATCCGGCGCGGCCGCGCGGGCGGTCACGTTACGGCGATAGGCCATCGGGTCGGAGCCGCCCCCGCAACCTTGCGTCCTCGCGGCCACGCTGCGAGAGTTCCCTAATAGATGGAAACGGAGGCACGCGACGGGTGCTGAGCGCGGAAGGTGCCGAGTACCGCGAGCGCGTGCGTTCCGAGTGGGCCGACGAGGGGGGCGTGCTCGCCCCGGCCTATGCCGTGGTCGTGTTCGACCACGCGATCGATGCGCTTTACGAATGGATCGGGCTTGGGTCCGCGTATCGTGAGGTGACCGGCTGCTCGACCTTCACCTTGGAAACCCATCTCGTCCAGCAGCAGGCGATTCCCGCCGGCGAGGAAGTGCTGGTGCGCAACCGCGTCCTCGCGGTCGACGCCAAGCGAATGCACATCGCGCAGGAGATGTTTCGTCCGGGCCAGACCGGGCGCGCCGCGCTGATGGAGCAATTGTCCATTCATGTGGACTTGGCCGCGCGCCGCTCGGCCCCGTTCCCGCCGGACCGGCTCGACACCATCCGAGAGGTGATCGGATTGCTGTCCGCGGGACCGGAACCCGCCGGCGTCGGCCGCGCGGTGAGCCTCGCGGCGTGACTGTCGATCCGCGTTCAAACGCTTCGGTTAAAAGCTCCACGGGAGGTTTCATGCGTTTCGCGATAGCACCGATCCTGGCGTTGGCCGGCGCCGCCTTGGCGATCGTTTCGATCGAGGCCGTGCCCGCGCAAGGCACCGGCCCGCTCACGCCGGACCAGATCATCGCCGATCGACAGGCAGGGCAGGCCCTCATGGGTGCCAGCTTCGCGGAGATGAAATACGCCATCGACACCAAGGCGACCGACGTGAAGCGCTACAAGGCCGCCGCCGACGCGATGGCGCGGTGGATGGGTGTGTTCCCTGACCTGTTCCCGCCCGGGACCGAGCAGGGCCACAACACCAAGGCGCTGCCCGCGATCTGGTCCGACCGCGCCGGCTTCGACAAGGACGCGCGCGACATGGTCGCGGCGGCGCAGAAGCTCGCGCAGGCGGCCGACGCGAACGATCCGGCCGCGTTTGCCACCGCGTTCCAGGATACCGGCAAGACGTGTGGCGCCTGTCATCGCGCCTACCGCGCCAAGCAAAGCTGACCGAGCAGCGCCCGGATCGCGGCGCCCACATGTTCGGCGCCCATCACGCCGCCCATGACGGCCACCCCGGCAGCCCCCGCACGCAGATAGGCGGGGATGTCGACCGGAACTATTCCGCCGAGTGCAACGACGGGAAGCGCTGCGCGGGCTACGGCGTTCGCTACCCCGGTCGCGCCGAGCGCGGGGCCGTAGCCCGGCTTGCTGCCGGTCGGGCGCATGGGGCTCAACGTCATGTAATCGGCGCCGGCGACGGCAGGACCGGCGAGCGCATCGCCACCATGCGCAGAAAGGCCGATCAACCGGTCTGGGCCGAGCGCGCGCCGAGCGGCGGCCGGATCGCCGTCAGCAGGAAGGTGGAGTGCCGCGCCCGAAACCGCCGAAGCCGCCGCGAGATCGTCATGCACGCCGACCACGGCGTTGTAGCGTGAACCGATCCCAGCGAGCCGTGCGAGCAGCCGGAGCCGCTCGGCGGCGGACACGTCTTTCTCCCGCAAGCTGAGCCAGCGACAGCCGGCGGCGAACGCGGCCTCGGCGATCTCCTCCAGCGGCGAGCGCGCCTGCAGCCGATCAGTGATGACCAGCAGCGGCGGGCTTGGGAGCGGATTAGCCGCCAATCAGCCCGAGCTCTGGGCTCGACGGCTCCGCTTGCGTCCGCTTCGGGATCCGCCCCGCGCGCCGCGCCCGGCTCCCCCGCCCGCGCGCAGCGCGCCCGCCTGGCGGCGGGGGTCATGCGCGCGGGCCACCGCCGAGTTGAGCAGCACGGCGTGGCAGCCAAGCTCCATCGCGAGCGCCGCGTCCGACGCGGTGCCGATCCCAGCGTCGAGGATCACCGGGACCGCGCTCGTGGCGCAGATGCGCTCGATCGCGTACGGGTTGCAAATGCCGAGGCCGGTGCCGATCGGCGAGCCCAACGGCATCACGGCGACGGCCCCCGCGTCGGCGAGCTTGCGGCAGCTTACCGGATCCTCGTTGCAATACGGCAGCACGGTGAAGCCGTCGCGCACCAGCTCCTCCGTGGCGCGCAGCAGCTGCTCCACATCGGGGTACAAAGTCTCGCGATCGCCGATCAGCTCGAGCTTGACCCAGTCGGTTTCCAGCGCTTCCCGGCCCAGCTGCGCCGTGAGCACCGCGTCGCGCACCGTGGCGCAGCCGGCGGTGTTGGGCAGCAGGTCGAACCGGCCGCGCAGCAGATCGATCAGGCTTTCGGAGTAGCTTTCGAGGCTAATGCGCCGCACCGCCACCGTCACCAGCGCGGGGCCGGCGGCGAACAGGCTATCGAGCATGGTCTGCTGGTTCGGGTATCCGCCGCTGCCCATCAGCAGGCGGGAGCCGAACCTCCGCCCGGCGATCACCAGCGGGTCGGGAAACGCAATGGTCGTATCTGCCACGTTCACTTCAGCCGCCTCCAATCGGCTTGACGATCTCCACGTCATCGCCGTCCGCCAAACGATGCGCCTCCCAGCTGCGCCGGGGCACCACCTCGCCGTTCACCGCCACCGCGACGCCCCGCGGCCGCATCACGCCCTGCTCCGCCAGGAGTTCGGCCACGGTGCCGGCCGGCATCGCGCGGGTCTCGCCGTTGAGGCGGATCGTCAGCATCGCCCGGCTTCCCTGGCGCGACCGGCCGCGAACCGCTCCAAGCCGAACGGAACGATCGCCGGGTGCGTCTCGCCGTCCAGGATCGTTCGACTGATTGCCGTCGCCGTAATGGGCGTGAGCAGGATGCCGTTGCGGTGATGCCCGGTCGCGAGCACGAGCCCCGGAACCCCGCTTACGCCGAGCACGGGCGCGTCGTCGCGCGAGCCCGGGCGAAAGCCGGCCCAGCTCTCGACGATTTCCAGCTCCTCGACGCCGGGCACAGCGCGCCACGCCCCGTCGAGGAGCGCCAGCATTCCCCCGGCCGTCAGCTTTCGGTCGAACCCGCGCTCCTCGGTGGTGGCCCCCACGATGAGGCGCCCATCGAGCCGGGGGACGAGGTAGGCGCGCCGCGTCCAGACCACGTGGCTAAGCAAGGGAGCCGATGGGTCCATGGCGAGGGCCAGCATTTGGCCCTTCACCGGCCGCACCGGCGGCCGGGCTGCTTCCGGCAGGCCCGGCAGATCGGGCGACCAAGCGCCGGCCGCGAGCACCACGCACTCCGCCGCGACCCGCGCGTTGCCGAGTCGCACCCCCGTCACCCGCCCCGCTTCCACGTCGAGCGCGGTGACCGGGCGGCCTTCATGCAGATGCCCGCCGGCGCGGGTGAATGCCCGGGCGAGCGCCTCGGCCACAAGCCGGTTGTCTACCTGGTGGTCGTCCGGGCTGAACACCGCCGCCGGCACGTTTGAATGCAGGTGCGGTTCCCGCGCACGGGCATCCGCGCCGCCTAGCCATTGGAGGTTGACGCCAATGCCGCGCTGGAACTCGAACTGGAACCGCAGCTGCGCCGCGTCGTCCCGCGTCAGCGCCGCCCACAAGGTGCCTTCACGACGCAGCCCGACGCTCATCCCGCTCGCGGCTTCCAGTTCGGTGGCGAAGCCGGGCCACAGCGCCTGGCTCTGCCGATTGAGCATGGTGAGCGCTTCCTCGCCCGGCTCGGCCTCGATGCCGGCGGCCAGCATTCCGGCCGCCGCCCAGCTGGCACCCCGCCCGGCCTCGCCACGCTCGAACAGGTCCACGCGGCTACCGGCTTGCGCCAGCCGCCAGCCAATCGACAAACCGATCACACCGCCGCCGATGATTGCGATGCGCGGGCCAAGGGACACAGCGTTAGGCATTGTACTCGTCGGGCTCCCTTCGCTGGCATGATCCAGGCAGGTTCAGTGGGTATGATCTCAGCCGCGCGGCGGCACCCCAGCCAGATACTATATGGGGCGGGTCGGAGGCGGAGGGCAAGGGTCGCCGGGTACGGTCGGGTGAAGGGGGACGCGCGGCAAGCCGAGCGCTCGCAGCAAAGTGTGGGCGTTCCGCACCACGTCGTTGTTCCAGAACCGGAGAACGCCTACCGCGCTGGCGTTGGGCGCGCCGCCCACGCCGACCCTCTCCCCCCCTCGCGGGGAGAGGGAGCAGAGGCTACGCGGCCACGCCGAAGTCGATCAGCTGTCGCAGCACGGTGCCGCCCTTGAGCTTCTGATAGCCCTCGTTGATCTCGTCGAGCTTGATATTGCCCGAGATCAGGTGGTCGAGCTTGAGGTGGCCGCGCTTCCACTGGTTCAGCAGCCGCGGCATGTCGACGCGGAACCGATTGCTGCCCATCGACGAACCCTGGATCTTCTTTTCACGCAAGAAGTCATAGCCGTGCAGCTCGATCTTCACGCCGAACGGCACCATCCCGATCACCGTCGCGGTGCCGCCGGGGCGGAGGCACTCGAAAGCCTGCTCGGCCGTGCGCTTCAGCCCGACCGCCTCGAAGGAGAACTCGACGCCGCCGCCGGTCAGCTCCTTGATCGCCTCCACCGGGTCGGCGTTGCTCGCGTTGATGATGTCGGTCGCCCCCATCTCCTTGGCAACGTCGAGCTTGGACGAAACGGTATCGATGGCGATGATCCGGTCAGCTCCCGCGATCGCGGCCCCGTTCACCGCCGACAGACCGATCCCCCCGCAGCCGAACACCGCGACCGAACTACCGGCCGTGACCTTGGCGGTGTTGATGACGGCGCCCGCTCCGGTGATGACGCCGCAGCCGACCAGGGCGGCGATGTTGAGCGGGATGTCGTCGGCGATCTTCACCACCGCGTTCTCGTGCACGAGCAGCTGCTCGGCAAAGGAGGAAAGCTGGAAGGCCTGGGCGATCGGCTTGCCGTCCCAGAACAAGCGCTGCGCCTTGCCCGGCGGTTGCTTGACTTGCACGTTGTCGCAAAGCTGCGGCCGGCCGGTGTTGCAGTAGGCACACACGCCGCAGAACACCGACAAGCAGGTGATCACGCGATCGCCCGGCTTGACATAGGTCACCTCGCTGCCGACCGCCTCGACCACCGCCGAGGATTCATGGCCGAGCACGCAGGGCGTCACCATCGGATACAAGCCCTCAAGAAAATGGAGGTCGCTGTGGCAAAGGCCCGCGTAAGCCGTGCGGAGCAGCACCTCATGGGCCTTGGGCTTGGCCACCTCCAGCGTTTCGATCGTCATCGGCTGATGCGCCGCGTGAAAGACGGCTGCCCGCATCGTTCTCTCCCCAATCTTTCGGTCGAGCGTTAGCCTAGTCACCCCTGCCAGCGCCGTCCACCGGCCGGCGGCTTCCTTGTAGCCGAACGTGCATCATTCGACGCAGAACCCTGGGATAGACGTTGGCTACAAAGAAGCCGTTCCAGCTCCGAGGCGACGTTGATGGTTCGGTTGTGGGTAACTCCGCTGATCGCGCTATTCCTCGCCGGCTGTATCAACGAGACAAGCGTGTTCACAGCGCGGACGGCAAGCAGACCGGAGTTCGCAGCGGCTCCGGCTTTGGAATCGTCCGCGGCACCATGGCCATTAAGCAGTATCATAACTGCCGCGAGGCGTATCTAAAGGCGGGGTTCGTTGAGGAGGGCACGCCTAAGTAGCCAGCCTGGTCGTCCCTGCTACCGGCGTTCACCGGCCGGCTTCACTCCGTTGCCGAACCGTTATTGTAATTGGAGCAGGCACCGTCATGCACCAACTCGATCACGCCATCACCGCCCTGCTCGCCCTGTTCCGGGCGGCCTCTGACGTGGTGCTGGCGGGGTTGGCGGCCGTGGAGCAATGGCTTCGCGTTCAGCTCACCGGTCTCGGCGTCGCGCCAGGCCTACAGACCGCGATCATGCTCGCGGCCGCGGTGGTGTTGGCCGTACTCGTGCTGCGGGTGTTCGGCGGCGTCATCCGGATCCTCCTGATCGTGTTCCTGATCCTCTTGGCGCTGCATGTCCTGTTGCCTTTGGCGCACGCCTAACATCCGGGCGTCGCCGGCTTCACCGCGTGACGGCGCAGCCAGGGAAGGATCGCGCAAAAAAGGCGGAGCCCGTTGGCTCCGCCCAGGCAGACTGAAACCCGTGGATCAATGTTGCATGTCAGTGGCGCCGGAGCCCGTGCCGGTGGCCCCGGTCGTGCCCGTGCCGGTCCCCGTGGTCCCGGTCGTGCCCATGCCAGCACCCATGCCGGTGCCCATGCCGGTGCCCGTGGTCCCGGTTGTGCCCATGCCGGTGCCCATGGTCCCGGGCGTGCCCATGCCGTTGCCCGCGCCTGACCCTGTGCCGGCACCCATGCTAGCACCGGCGCCCGAAGACATCGTGCCGCCGCTCTGGATGGCGGCCAGGCTTTGTGCGTTAAGCTGGTCGGCGGAGTGGTCGGCGGCGCTTGCCCGACCGCTCATTACGCGCCCGCTCGTCCCACGGCTCGCACGGGAGCCCGGATAGCCGTGCGTGGCGTGAGTACGACCGTGAGGCTGGGTCGGAGACGTTTCCTCCGCGGTCGAGGCGCCCGTGTCGGCGCCCGACTTGGCCGTAGTCGACGCATTGGTTTGCGCGAATGCCGGCGCGGCGGCGAGCGCAAGCGCGGCGGCGAGAATGCTAAGACGGTTGCGAGACATACCCCTACTCCCTACGTGCGAAACTGCCAGGCTGCGGCGCGCTCGGGTGGGCGTGATTGCCCAAACGAGAGGCCGCTTCAGCGTTCCAGCCGAGCAACGCGGCGCAGCCGCAAATGGTTGCGATCACGGGGCGATCTACCGCCACGCTTGCATTCGTGCAACTGTCGGCCGCAAATCATCATGACCGTGACCCGTTGCAGCTGGGCCGAGAACAGCGACATCGAGCGCGCCTACCATGACGAGGAATGGGGCGTGCCGCTGCGCGACGACCGCGCGCTATTCGAACTTCTGACGCTGGAAGGGGCGCAGGCGGGGCTGTCCTGGCGGCTCGTGCTGTCGCGACGACAACATTACCGGCGGGCGTTCGGCGGCTTCGACATCGCGGGCGTGGCCGTGATATCCAACGCGGCGCTCGACGCGCTAATGGCCGACCCGGGCCTGGTGCGCAACCGAATGAAGATCGCCTCCGTCCGGGACAACGCGCGCGCGGCGCTGCGGGTGCAGGAGGAGCACGGCAGCCTCGCCGTTTACCTTTGGTCCTTCGTGGACGGCGCGCCGCGCATCAACCGCCCGAGCAGCCGCGCGGAGGTGCCCGCGCGCACCGATCGCTCGAACGCGATGAGCAATGCGCTCCGCAGGCGAGGCTTTCGCTTCGTTGGCTCGACCATCTGTTACGCGTTCATGCAAGCGGCGGGCATGGTCGACGACCACGTCGCCGGATGTTTCCGGGCGCGTTCGCCCGAACCTTGAAAGACGCGGCCATGCGACAAGCAATCCATCATCTCGCCGTCGAAACGCATGCGGCGGGATTGCTCGAGATCACCCACGAGGTCGTCGGCTGGGTCGCGCAGCAGGCGATGGGAACGGGGCTGTTGACGATCTTCTGCCGCCACACCTCGGCGTCCTTGCTGATTCAGGAGAACGCCGACCCCGACGTGCGATCCGATCTCCTCGCCTTCTTCCGCCGAATCGCGCCGGAAGGCGCGAATTACGTTCATGACGCGGAAGGCCCGGACGACATGCCGGCGCACATCAAGTCCGCGCTCACCCAAACCCAGCTCGCGGTGCCCGTGAACGCCGGCCGCCCGGTGCTCGGCACGTGGCAGGGCATTTACCTGTTCGAACACCGCGCCGCCCCGCACCGGCGCGAGATCGTGCTGCACCTCATCGGCGACGGTTGAGGCCGGTCAGCCGCCGCGCCGGTCGATCACCCGGCGCGCCTTGCCGCCGGACCGCTCGATCGCCCCCGGCGGCTCGATCACCACGCGCAGCGTGAGCCCGACCGTGCCCTTGATCCGCGCCGCGATCGCCGTCGCCTCGGCTTGGTGCCCGGCGTCGGCATGGGCGCGAGCCTCCACGTGCACCGCCACCTCGTCCAGCCTGCCTGATCGGCTGAGGACGAGTTGGTAGTGCCCGGTCACCCGGTCGCTGGCGAGCAGCTGCTCCTCGATTTGCGTCGGGAACACGTTAACTCCGCGCACGATCAGCATGTCGTCCGACCGGCCCGTTACTTTCTCCATCCGTCGCATGGCGCGCGCCGTGCCGGGTAGCAGGCGCGTCAGATCGCGCGTGCGATAGCGCACCACCGGCATCGCTTGCTTGGTAAGCGAGGTGAACACGAGCTCGCCCGCCGCGCCGTCCGGCAGCACCGCACCCGTGTCGGGGTCGATCACCTCCGGGTAGAAGTGGTCTTCCCAGATGTGCAGGCCGTCCTTGGTTTCGCGGCATTCCTGCGCCACCCCCGGCCCCATCACCTCCGACAATCCATAGATGTCGACCGCGTCGAGCCCCCATCCGGCCTCGATTTCGGCGCGCATCGCGTTGGTCCAGGGCTCGGCGCCCAGGATCGCGACTTGCAACGATGTGCCGCGCGGATCGAGCCCACGGGCGCGGAACTCGTCCATGATCGCCAGGAGGTAGCTCGGCGTCACGGTGATGACGTCCGGCGCGAAATCGACGATGAGCTGCACCTGTCGCTCGGTCTGCCCGCCGGAGATCGGGATCACGGCGCAGCCGAGCCGCTCCGCACCGGCATGGACGCCGAGGCCGCCGGTGAACAGGCCGTAGCCGTAGGCGTTGTGCAGCCGCATTCCCGGGCGCGCCCCGGCGGCATGGAGCGAGCGCGCCATCACTGTCGCCCAATGGTCGAGGTCCGCTTGCGTGTAGCCCACCACGGTGGGCTTGCCGGTGGTGCCGGAGGAGGCATGGATGCGCGCGATCCGGTCGCGCGGCACCGCAAACATGCCGAACGGGTAGTTGGCCCGAAGGTCGAGCTTGGTCGTGAAGGGAAACCGCGCGAGGTCGGGCAGATCGCGAAAATCCGCAGGATGCACGCCCGCGGCGTCGAACGCCGCCCGGTAGTGCCCCACGTTCTCGTATGCGTGCCGCAACGTCCAGGTCAGGCGTTGGCGCTGCACCGCGCCGATCTCGTCGCGCGAAGCCGTTTCGATCGTGTCGAGCCCGCGTTCCACGTCAGGCCCCGTCCTCGAAAAACTTGCGCCCGAGCGTCCGCGTGTGGCCGCGCATCTCGGCCACAATCGCGCCGTCGACGGTCGCAACCCGCACGTCGTAGATGCCCGTGCGCCCGGCTATCGCGCGCTCGCTCGCTTGGGCGACGAGCGTGTCGCCGAGATGCGCCGGGCGCAGATAAGTGATCGCGCCCTGCTGCGCCACGGCCTGCTCGCCGCGGCTGTTGCCCGCGAACGCCATCGCCGAATCGGCGAGGGTGAAGATGAACCCGCCGTGGCAGATGCCGAGGCCGTTCACCATCGACGCCGTCACCTCCATGCGGAGACGGGCGTGGCCGGGGCCGACCGCCTCGCGCATCATTCCAAGGCCGCGACTGGCCTGGTCTCCCGCCCACATCGCATCGGCGCAGGCCTCGGCGAGCGCTTGCGCCCCATCGCTCAACGGCCGCGCCCGCGAAACACCGGCTTGCGCTTGGCGAGGAAGGCTTCGACGCCCTCCGCGTAGTCCGCCGTCCGGCCGGCCTCGGCTTGCAGGTCGCGCTCGAGGTCGAGTTGCGCGTCGAGCCCGTTCGCGGCGGATGCGTTGAACAATCGCTTGGTGCGTGCCAGCGCTTCCGTCGGGGCCGTGGCAAGCCGGGCGGTGAGCGCCTCGGCCGCCTCGGTCAGCGCCGCGTCATCGACCGCCTGCCAGATCATGCCCCAATTGGCGGCCTGCTCGGCCGGCACCGCGTCCGTCAGCATGGCGAGCGCCCGAGCCCGCGCGTCGCCGACCAGCCGGGGAAGGAGAAAACTGCTGCCCGAATCCGGCACCAGGCCGATGCGGCCGAACGCCTGCACAAAGCTCGCGGAACGCGCCGCGAGCACGATGTCGCAGGCAAGCGCGAACCCGACCCCGGCCCCGGCCGCGACCCCGTTGACGGCGCAGACCACCGGCACCGGCAGCGAGCGGAGCCGGCGGACGGCCCGATGATGGAAGGTGTCGGCCAGCCGGCCAAGGTCGGGCGGCCCGTCGGGGCCGGGCATCACCGCCGGGCCAAGTTCCTGCCCGGCGCAAAAGCCGCGCCCGGCCCCGGTCAGCAGCACCGCGCGGCACGCTTCGTCGGCTTCCGCGTCGTCCAGGGCGGCGATCAACGCCAGGATCATGTCCTCGTTGAGCGCGTTGAGCTTTTCCGGCCGGTTCAGCACCAGCTTGCGCCATCCCTCGCGCCGTTCGACGAGGATCGTGTCCGCCATTCCGATGGCCTCCCTGGCGGTCGCTAGCTTGATCCTTCGTGGAGCGGGCCGCAACGCGAGCGAACGGCCCGTTCTGTAAAAGCATGAGTTGAACTGCGAGAGCAGGCTGCCGTTCGTAGTGCTACGAGCCGGCAGACTGCGAGGATTTCTTCCGCTTGCGGTTGGGCGACACGGCTGGCGGGGTTGGAGCGTCAACGGCATTCTCGGGTGGCACGCCAAGGGCAGCAATGTCATCTATAATGCGCAGCTGGCCGGCAGGTAGATCATGCCCGTCAAAGTTCATCCAGACTTCGACCATGTCGCCTGCCTGCAGCGGCGCAAACCTTATCTGCAACGCGGCTTGGAAATTGTGGCCAGCGAAGGGTGTCAGCGGCTCCGGAGTTCTCACCGGCGACTCCATCGGGAACTCCTGAGTTATTGGATCTTGCCGCGGCAGTACTAGCCGCGCCGTGATCGAAGTAGGGAACCAGTCGAGCGGCCAGCGGGCGATGAGCAAAACCGCGAGTCGATCGAAAGGCGGCGCGCCCGGAGGAATGTAGAGATCAGCCTGATACTGCCCTACTAGCGTGAATTTTCCTCCTAGCTCGATCCGCACATCGTCGAAGAACAGTGCCAGCACTCGCAGGGATGCAGGCAGGCTCATCGCACCGAAAGGACAGCGGCCGTTCGATCGTTCTGACGTTCCTCCAGCCGGCTGAACGGTGCCGGACTCTGCAGAACGCGAACATTTGCGCGTGGAGCAGGCTGAGTGGTCTTCTCGAGTTGCAAGCTCCAGTGCCGCTTCAGCGCCCGCGCGATTAGCACGGCGGTAGAGATGCGAAGATCGCGATCCGAGCGAAGCTGCCGACTTACGGCTGCGACTGAAACTCCCAGCCGACGCGCGATCTCACGCGCACTGACCCCCTCCTCTTTTGCGGTCGCTAGGAGCTGCCTTCTTATCGTGCCGAGTGCGTCCGCGATCTCCTCTGCTTCCTCGTCTCTGATAGGCGCGGCATCCCCCCCCCCGAGAAGCTCAATCAGCTCCTTGTCCGGCTGCTCTGGGCTAGGTGTAGAGGTCTTCGACATTGCTCTCACAATCGTACTCGGTTGGAAGAAGTTTGCTCTTGAGAAGACGGCAAACGCGGTCTCCATAAGCTTCGTACAGGCGCTGTTCCTTGATCTCGTCGGTCAGACCTACATAGCAGCCGACGAACGTGTCCCTTTTCGCAAAAAATCCGAAAGTGCGCGTGTCCCAGGTGCAGAACTCGACCACGCAGAGGTGCGGAGATCTCATGCGCCGGAAAATCGGGGCCGAGCCCTCGCTGTGAGGCCGTATGAGGTGTGGCTTGGAATCGCCCCGCACAAAGGCATTCGCCAACGCGCCGAACGCGTCGCGCGGGCCTGGACGGCGAGTAAGGTTGCCCTTTCGAGGGGCGGACGAGGGAAGTGCGTTGAACCCCGCCGTCCATCCGGGCGTGATCCAGAGAATCCGGCTTGGAGGCGAATGATCCGGAAGCGCCCACTGCTTGATCCCCGCTATCTCTACCAAACTGGAGAGTGTAAACATATAAGTCAACAGGCCCTTAAAGGAGCAGCGCGGGCAGCTGCCGTTTCAGGCTGGCAATCCCCGATCCGTCCGAAGCGGACTACCACATGGAACACCGGAAACGGCTGAATTCGCCGGAGCGCGATATTATGTTCACAACGGGCTTGAGCGGACGGCTCACCCCGGTGGGAGCGCGTTCGAATGGATATCGGTCTCGGCCCTGAAGCCGTTACGCTCGACAGCCGCTACACCGCGCATGACACGCCGGTGCTGATGAGCGGCATCCACGCGCTGGTCCGCGTGCTGCTGGAGCAATCGAGGCTCGACCGCGCCGCTGGCCACCGCACCGCCGGCCTCGTCTCCGGCTATCGCGGCTCGCCACTCGGCGGGATGGACCGGGAACTCTGGCGCGAGAAGAAGCGCCTCGGAGAACACGACATCCGCTTTCAGCCCGGCCTCAACGAGGACCTCGCGGCGACCATGCTGTTCGGCACGCAACAGCTCGATGCGTTTCCCGGCAAGCGCTACGATGGCGTGTTCGGGCTATGGTATGCGAAAGGGCCCGGCGTCGATCGCAGCGGTGACGCCTTGCACTGCGCCACCATGTTCGGCACCTCCCCGCTCGGCGGCGTGCTCGCGGTGGCGGGTGACGACCACGCCGCGCAGTCCTCCACCTACCCGCACCAAACCGACCAGGTGTTCCAGGCCCTGCTGATGCCGGTGCTGGCACCGTCCGGGGTCGCCGATATCCTGCATTTCGGGCTCGCCGGGATCGCGCTGTCGCGGTTCTCCGGCCTGTGGGTGGCGATGAAAACCATCGCGGACGTGGCCGAGCAGCACGCCACCACGGTTGTTCCCTCGGTTGTCGCGTTCAACCGGCCCGACCTCGTCTCGCCGCCGCACGGGCTGAACATCGACCACCGGCTGAAATTTCCCGCCGAGCGCGCGGAGCTGGAGCGGCGCGTGATCGACGAGCGCCTGCCCGCCGTCGCCGCCTGGGCGCGCGTCAACGGGCTCGACCGGCTGGTCCTCCCCGGCCGGGACGCGTCCGTTGGGCTGGTCACCGTGGGCAAGGCGCACACGGACGCGATGCACGCGCTCCGGATGCTCGGCCTCGACGCCGACCCGCGCGTCGCGGTCTACAAGGTGGGCCTGTCCTGGCCGCTGGAAACGGACGGGCTGGCCGCGTTCGCGCGCGGCAAGCGGGCGCTGCTCGTGGTGGAAGAAAAGCGCCCGTTCGTCGAGGCGCAGATCCGCGACGCGCTCTACCATCTTCCCGCCGACGCGCGGCCCACGGTGTCGGGCAAGACCGACCCGGCCGGCGCGCGCCTGCTGTCGCCGTTGATGGAGTTCACGCCGGAGATCGTGGCCGCCGCGCTGGCTCGCTTTCTCCGCCCGCTCGGCATCGACGTGGCCGATCCGCCCGACACCGCCCCCGCCGAGCGCCCGGCCGGGCTGCTCAAGCGCGCGCCCGCGTTCTGCGCCGGCTGCCCGCACGGCACCTCGACGAAGCTGCCCGACGG
>CAXUIE010000013.1:0-24610 GCA_964250825.1 uncultured Acidisphaera sp.
TGGTTTGGGCGCGACGAGGGCTGGCCCTGCCGCCCGCCCAGACCGCGCTCACCGGGAAGCCATGAGGAAGTTTCCCGCCGTGCACGCGCGAGCGACCATCGCCTGCAAAGCCGGGTCCTTGTCGCCATCGACCGCGGTCAGCACGTCCATCGGGACGAAGTACTCGTGCGGGTGGGGAAGGGTGCCGGTGGCGACCTGAAAATGCCGAGGCTTCAGCCCATACATCACCTTCAGATCGCGCACCGGCAGGACGAGTGGCTGAACCGGCGGTGCCCTGAGCAGGCCCGTGGCCTCCCAGCGCGGGGTCGCATCATCGGCACTGAGCGGCGCCAGCAACCATGAAACGGGGCAGACCGCGAGCAGCGATTGGGTGCTCGGCGCGAACCGCGACCGCTTGTCCAACAAATTCTGCAGGCTGCTGCATGCTTCTATGGCGAAGATGTCGACGAACGGCTCCACCGGCGTCCCGCCGAAATTAAGCCAAAGCCCGTCCGGCAAGGTCCGGAGTCGGGCGCTGCCGGGAAACTTGAGAAATGGATTGCTCATCTCGGGAGCGGCGGCCGGACGGCCACGCATCCAGGCATCGGATCGCCGCGGCGAAGCCTCGCTTCCTGGCGGACGTTGAGGCCAACGCTTAAGACGAGCTCTCACCAATGCATCCAGCGAGTAATAAGGCTCTTGCATTGAAATCTCCGCGAACATCCAGCCGTGAGCGCAACTTGCGGATGTGTTAATACGCGGTTCGTTCGCTCCCGTTAAGTTGATGTTTAGCGTCTTGCCGCGATAAACGGTCTCGGCGGGTGCTGGCCGCGTCCGTCGCTCGTGAATTTCCCTCTCCGTTCCGGCCTGTAAGGGTGGTGGACGACCACTCTTGCTGCAATCTCTAGCAACAATACTGGATCGAAGTGCAATTTATCTTAATGGGTTGCAGTCGCTGCCTTCCGTTTTCTCTCACGTGGCGCGGTGATCGCGCGATCGTCGCCCTCGTCGCCGCCTGGAATTTCATGGTATGAAACGTCTCGGTAACGCGCCTGTGAACAGAGGGGGATTTACGAAGCAAGCGCGGCGGGAGCGCGCCAATATGGCTTGGCTCGCATTCGCTGGGACCGTCAACTCCGTCGGTCGATCGGCACGAAGTCCCGCCGGGGAGCGCCGGTGTAAACCTGCCGCGGCCGCCCGATCCGTTGTTCCGGGTCTTTCACCATTTCCTCCCATTGGCTGATCCAACCGACCGTGCGCGACACGGCGAACAACGCGGTAAACATGCTGGTGGGGAAGCCCATCGCCTTGAGGATGATCCCGGAATAGAAATCGACGTTCGGATACAGCTTGCGCTCGATGAAGTAGGGATCGTTCAACGCGATCCGTTCCATCTCCATCGCCAGTTCCAGCAGCGGGTCGTTGATGCCGAGCTCGCCCAGGACGGCATGGCATGTGCGCTGCATGATCCGCGCCCGGGGGTCGTGGTTCTTATACACGCGGTGGCCGAAACCCATCAGCCGGGCGTGGTTGTTCTTGTCCTTCACGTTGGACAGGAACTCGGGAATGTTGTCCTTGTGGCCGATCTCGTTGAGCATCTTGAGCACGGCTTCGTTGGCGCCCCCGTGCGCCGGTCCCCAAAGGCTGGCGATGCCGGCCGCGATGCAGGCGAACGGGTTCGCGCCAGTGGAGCCGGCGAGCCGCACCGTGCTCGTGGACGCGTTCTGCTCATGGTCGGCGTGCAGGATCATGATGAGATCCATCGCCCGCGCCAGGATCGGGTTGACGTGGTAGGGCTCGGCCGGGACGGCGTTGAACATGTAAAGGAAGTTCTCCGCGTAGGAGAGGTCATTACGCGGATACATGAACGGCTGACCGACGTTGTACTTGTGCGCCCAGGCGGCGATGGTGGGCACCTTGGCGATCAGCCGAAACGCGCTGATGGTGCGCTGCGCCGGATCGTTGATGTCCATGCTGTCGTGATAGAACGCGGACAGGGCGCCCACCACGCCGCACATCACGGCCATCGGGTGAGCATCACGCCGGAAGCCGTTATAGAATGCGCGGATCTGCTCATGCAGCATCGTGTGCAGCATGACTCCCTTGTCGAACTCCTCCTTCTGCTTCTTGTTCGGCAGTTCCCCATGCTGGAGAAGGAAGCAAACCTCGAGAAACGACGAATGCTCCGCAAGCTGCTCGATCGGGTAGCCCCGGTAAAGCAGCACCCCCTCGTCGCCGTCGATGTAGGTGATCTTGCTCTCGCAGGCGGCCGTCGCCCCGAAGCCAGGATCGTAGGTGAACACGCCGAGATCGGCGTACAGCTTGCGGATATCGAACACCGACGGGCCGATCGTCCCGTCCTTCAACGGCAGTTTGGCGCTCTTGTTCGAGCCTTCGAGCGTAACGGTAACCGACCTCGAGGTCGCGCTGCTCATCGACGTGTCCTTGTTCCTGCGAGTGGGCGCGCCACGCTTCGGCCTGCCTGTATCGTGGCAGCCAGCGCGGCGTGGCTTATCTCACGTTATGGCGGAGTTCCAGCTGACGCAACCTTCGCGCCTGCAGCATAAGCCAGGCGGCCGTCGCGCGGGATCGTCGCGCCGCGCCAGCGATCTGGCGCGCGCGTGGCTAACCCGCCGGGTCGGCCCACTCGCGCCAAAGCAGGATCAACGCCGCCATGATCGCGGGTCCGAGGAACAGTCCGAGCAAGCCCCAGGTTTCCACGCCGCCCAGGATGCCGAGCAGCACCCACAAAAACGGCAGCCGCGTGGCGCCCCCGATCAGCGCCGGCCGCACCGCATGGTCGGCGATGAACGTGACGGCGAGCCCGGAGCCGAACACCGCTGCCGCGGCGACGGTCGAACCGCTGGCCAGCAGCAGCAACGCGGCCAATCCGAATGCGAGTGCGGCGCCGAACGGGATCATGGCGGCGACCCCCGTCAGCGCGCCGAACAGCACCGGATGCGGCACTCCGGCCAGGGCGTAGACGACGCCAAGCAACGCGCCCTCGCCGAGGCCCACCAGGACGAGGCCGTCCACCGTGCCGCGCACAGACGCGATCACCTGCCGGCCGACCCGCTCGCGGGATGGCCCGAATGCCCGGCGGCTCGCCCGCGCCATCTGGTCCCGCACGCTCGTCCCGTCACGGAATAGGAAGAAAAGCGTGAGCAAGGTGAATGCGAACAGGACGACCCGGTGGATGAGGGCAGCCCCGATCTCCCGCCCGAACGTGACCGCGTCGCCGCGGTTGACCCGGCCGAGCAGGTGAGCGGACGCTTGTGGGTCGGCGAGGTTGGCCTGCCACCAAGCGGCGGCGCGCTCCCCAGCGACCGGAAGGCGGGGTACCCAGTCCGGCACCGGAACCCCGTTACTCTGGGCTTCCCGGGCCCAGGCCGCGATGCCGCGCGCTTCGTGACCGAGTTCGATCCCCACGAAACTGAGCGGAACCAGGAACACCAGGGCGACGGCGATCGTGAACAGGGTTGGCAGGAGCAGATCGCGGCGGCCGGGAGGCCAGCGCCGCCGGGCGCGGTGATACAGCGGCCAAAGCGCGATGGCGAACACGCCGGCCCAGGCGAGTGCCGGAAGGTAGCGCCGAAGGGTCCACGCCCCGAGTGCCACAAGCGCGGCGGCGAGCGCGACGCGCGCGGCAGCCTGGGACCGGCGGGCAGTGATGCGCGGCGGGAGATCGCCGGGAGAAGGCATGTCCATGCCGCACGATACCAGCTAACTAGCGTCGCGGGATGAGCTCCTTGATTCGGCTCGCCAGAGTTTCCACGGCGAACGGTTTGGCGAGCAGGCGCATGCCCGGCTCGAGGTGGCCGGGTCCGAGGGCGGCGGTTTCCGCGAACCCCGTGATGAACAACACCTTCAGGTCCGGTCGAACCAGTCGGCCCGCATCGGCCATCTGGCGGCCATTCAAACCGCCTGGAAGGCCCACATCGGTGACGACAAGGTCGATGCGGGTGTCCGATTGCAGGATTCTCAGTCCCTCAGGGCCATCGGCCGCCGCCAGCACGGTGAAGCCGAAATCCTCGAGCACTTCCGTGACAAGCGTCCGGACCGTGGGCTCGTCGTCCACCACGAGCACCGTCTCGCCTCGGTCGGGCTGCGGGGTTTGCGGCAATCCGGCCAGACCGTCGTCAGCGTCCACCACGCCGGCGTGACGCGGCAAGTAGAGGCAGATGAGCGTGCCTCGACCCGGTTCGGACACGATCCGGGCTTGCCCGCCCGACTGCCGCACGAACCCATAGATCATGGAAAGACCGAGGCCGGTGCCCATGCCGATTGGCTTGGTGGTGAAAAACGGGTCGAAGGCACGGGCGATCACCTCTGGCGCCATGCCGACGCCGTTATCGCCGACGCAGAGCGATACATACTGTCCGGGCGGGAGGTCGCGTGTCCGCGCGTCGCGCTCGCCGAGATGTTTATTGCCCGTTTCGATGTGCAGCCGACCCCCCTCCGGCATCGCGTCGCGTGCGTTGATGCATAGATTGAGCAACGCGTTCTCAAGCTGATTGGGATCGACGAGCGTGTTCCACAGCCCCTCCGCCGCGACCATCTCGAGTGTGATGGCCGGCCCGATCGTTCGACGGATCAGCTCCTCCATCCCGGCAACCAGGCGGTTCACGTCCGTCGGCCTGGGATCGAGCGTTTGCCGACGCGAGAATGCAAGCAGCCTGTGCGTCAAGCTCGCGGCTCGCTTGGCCGCGCCCTGCGCTCCGGTGATGTAGCGGTCGAGGTCGTTGACGCGGCCTTGCGCCAGCCTGGTTTGCAGCAATTGCAGGCTGCCGATGATACCGGTGAGCAGGTTGTTGAAGTCGTGCGCGATGCCGCCCGTGAGCTGGCCCACCGCCTCCATCTTCTGCGACTGGCGGAGCTGTTCCTCGATCTCCCGCAGCGCTTCGGCCTGCTCCCGCTCGGCGGTGACGTCCCGACCGTAGGCGTAGATGAGCTGTCCCACGGTCGAGCTTTGCCATGAAATCCGGCGCGGCGTGCCATCCTTGTGACGATAGCGGTCCTCGAACCCGTGCAGATCGCTGTTGGCCGCGGCGCGTTCGAGCCCGTGCTGCGTGCGCTCGGCGTCCTCGGCCCAGACGAACGCGCGGAAACTACGCCCGATCAGCTCCTCGGGCTTGTAGCCCAGGATGGCCGTCCAGGCGGGGTTGGCGGCGCGGAACACCCCGTCCGCGCCCACGATGGCCAGGAGATCGCGGGAGTTCTGCCAAACCCGATCGCGTTCGGCGGTACGTTCCGCCACCCGTCGCTCGAGCTCGCTGTTCAGCTTTGCGAGCGCATCTCGTGCGGCGCGCAGCTCGCCGATGTCGGTGTTGGTGCCGACCCACCGGACGATGTGACCCTCTTCGCCGCGGACGGGCTGCGCCTGCACGAGATGCCAGCGGTACGCGCCGTCCGAGCGCCGGAGGCGGACCTCCGCCCTGAACGAGCTTTCATGCGCGAGCGCGAACCTCCATTGCGCCGCGATGCGCGCTAGGTCGCCCGGGTGGACGGTTCGCGTCCAGCCATGTCCGGTGAGCGCCTCGTGGTCCACGCCTGTGTATGCCGAGACCTGCTGGTTGAACCAGTCGAGGCGCCCGTCGGGCGCCGCCGTCCAGGCGTGGTTCGGGATGGCCTGCGCGAGCGCCCGGAACTGCTTCTCGCTTTCACGCAGGCGACGCTCGGTGACCACCTGCCGCGTGGTTTCCATGCAGGCGCAGAAGAACCCGGCGACCGCGCCCGTCACGTCGTCGCGCACGGGAGTGTAGGAGAACGCGAAATGCGTTTCCTCGGGAAACGCGTGCCGCTCCATCACGAGCCGGATGTCGTCCATGGGAACGGCCTGGCCGGCGTAGGCCTGCTCGACGAGCGGCACGAGGTCGTCCCGGATTTCCGACCATACGTCGAGGAACGGCCGCCCAAGGGCGGCGGGGTGCTTGCGGCCTAGGATTTCGCCGTAGCCATCATTGTAGAACAGGGTTTGCTCGACGCCCCACGCGATGAACATGGGCTGCTTGCTGCCGACCATGACCTCGACCAGCGTGCGGAGCGCCGTCGGCCAGGCCGAAGGCGAGCCGAGCGGGGTGCCCGACCAGTCGAAGGCGCGAATGGCGCCGCTCATCTGCTCGCCGTTGGTCATTAAATCGGGCCGGGGTCCCTGGTCCATCTACTCGCGCTCCAAATCAGCGACCACGTCGGCCCGATCAGCGCCAGAAGGGGGCCGTCTCGTGGATCCGCTTCCAGGCGCGCGCGATCTCCCGCCGGTGCGACGTCCCGCGACCGGCGACGAACCCACGCACCACGCCAACCGCGAACGCGCGCTCGGCACCCGCGCCGCCAAGTTCCGCCATCAGCTCGGCCGCCACCGCGCCGTCGTTAAGCATTCCGATCGCTTCCTGCAAAGCGGTCAGCCGTCGGATGAAGCGGCGCGGCGTTTTGCCGGGGAACAGCGGCCCGAACAACTCGGCCGCGTAACGCAATCGCTTGCCCAACAGCCTGATTTCGTGAAGCGCCGCCGCATCAAAATGCTCAATCGTATCGCCTGTATGCAGCAGCCGCTTTAGCCGCTCCGAAAGCGCGGCGCTAGCAAAATCGAGCAACCTGCGGTTGAGAAGTTCGTGCGCTTCGGGGCCGGCCACCTCTTCCCAGCAGGTCGGCCGCGACAATGCCGCGAGCCGGATCATCAACTTGCGATACTCCGGGGCGTCGAGGAACGTACGCAACGCGCGGTAGTGGTCGGCACGCCGCCGCTCGGCGGCTCCGAGCAGCTTGCCGATCGGTTCGTCGGGACTGAAGGCGGCGTCGACCGCTTGCCCGGTTTCCGAGCAGAACACGTCCCAGTCGCGCGCCGGCCCGAGAACCCGGGACAGCCGCTTCAAGCCGAGCTTGGCTTCATCGAGCAGCGGCGCGTCCTGCCGCTTGGGCAACTGCGTCACCATCGAGCGCAGACGTCGCATGGCGACCCGCATCTGATGGACCGGTTCGAGCGCGCCGCTGCCGGACGCGATCACCGCGCCCCAATGCAGCATGACATCAGTGAGGTGCCCCGTGACATGCGCGAACGCGGCCGCCACCGATAGATCCGAAGGCAGGTGGGGCGCCCCAAGGCGTCGCGGCTCCGGCTCGGCGATCCGCGCCACGGCGATCGCCTCGAGCGCCAGCACGGCGCGCGGCACCACAAGCGGCACATCGTTGGCGAGGTCGAGAGCGAGATCGAGGACGGCGCCGTCCGGTCCGCTGATCTGCACCCGCGCGGCGCGCCGCTCGGCGGCGACGCCCCGCCCCATCCCGTCGAGCACGCGCAACCCGACCGGCTCGTTGCGGTGCAGCAGATCGAGCGCGATCGCGCGTCCCTCGAAGGCCGCGACCGGCATCATCGCGGCCGGAGGGGGCGGGTCGAGCAGCAGAAGGCTCGCCGCTTCTGCGATCACCGGAGAGGGTGCGCCCGGCGGCCACGGGCCGCCGTCGGGGAGCACACGCTCGAGGCGCCAACGCCCGCGCTGCTCCGAGGCCGCCAGCCCTTCGCCAAGCAGGTTCGCCCCCGGTGTGTCGTGCCACACGATGCGGACCGGCTGATTGCGGGTCCGGGAGGTCTTGATCGGCGCGAGCCTGCGCAGGCGGGGCAGGCGGGAGGCCTCCTCGGGCGGCAGGCTCAGTTCCAATTCGATCAGGCGTTCCGCTCCCTCACGCGGCCATTTCCGGCAGGTCGCCCGGTGCCAGAAACCGCAAGAGCCGCGCCGAGCCGCCGTGCAGCTGCTCCCAAGAACCCGGGATCGTGAACTCGACGAGCGCCCCCGTGGGATACCCGCGCGCGAGCCGTCCGGCGGGGCTGCCCTCCTCCCTGTCAGTTCGGCCGGCGAGCAGCAACGCAAGCTCATGCAAGCCGGGGTTATGACCGATGAGCATCACGCTACGCGCCGTCTCCGCCACGCCGTTCAGCACGGCGAGCAGACCGGGAGCGGTCGCGAGATAAAGCGCGTCCATCGGCTCGATCAGCGGCGTCTCGTCCCAGGGGCCGAGCGCTTCCAGGGTTTGCAGGGTGCGCCGGGCGGACGAAACAAGGACAACATCCGGCAGCAGGGAAAGCTCGCGGATCGCCCGGCGCATGGCGATCGCCGCCTGCCGCCCGCGGGCATTCAGCGGCCGGGCATGATCGGGCAGCTTGGGATCGTCCCACGACGACTTGGCATGGCGCAGCAGCAGGAGTTGGCGCATGGCGGCGGACGCGTGATTCTCCGGACGATGGCTTGATCCTGCCACGCGGCGGCCCGCTTGTCCTCCCCGCGCGGATGACCATCCTTCCATCATGATCGATAGCCTGCGTGTCGTCCTGGGCGACCAGGTCTCGCCCGGGATCGCTGCGCTGTCCGACCTCGACCCGGCCCGCGACGTGGTGCTGATGGCCGAGGTGATGGCCGAATGCACCTATGTGCCGCACCATCCCAAGAAGATCGTGCTGGTGCTCTCGGCCATGCGGCATTTCGCGGCAGCCCTCGCCGAAAGCGGCGTGAGGGTCGAGTACGTCCGGCTCGACAATCCGGCGAACACGCACACCCTCGGCGGCGAGGTGCGCCGCGCCGCGACGCGCTTGCAACCGGCGCGCATCATCGCGACCGCTCCCGGCGAATGGCGGGTGCTGGAGGACATGCGCGGCTGGCAGGACGCGACCGGGATCGAAACCGAGATCCGCGAGGACGACCGATTCCTTTGCCGCGTGCGGGCGTTTCGCCGCTGGGCGGAGGGCAAGCGCAGTCTCCGGATGGAGTTCTTCTATCGGGAAATGCGCCAGCGGACCGGGCTCCTGATGCGGACGGACGGCGTGCCGGAAGGCGAACGGTGGAACTTCGACGCCGAGAACCGCAAGCGGCTGCCCGCCGGCGTCGTCCCGCCTCAGGTTCCGCTTTTTTCGCCGGACGCGGTCACCGCCGAGGTGATGGCGCTGGTTGCCGACCGCTTCGCGGATCATTTTGGCGCGGTGGACGGGTTCGCCTGGCCGGTGACGCAAGAGGACGCCGCCCGCGCGCTCGACGACTTCATTGCGCACCGGCTCGCCGCCTTCGGCGACTGGCAGGACGCGATGAAGCGCAACGAGCCGCGCCTGTTCCATTCCCTGCTCTCGACCTCGATGAATGTCGGGCTGCTCGATCCCTTGACGGCGTGCCGGGCGGCGGAGCGGGCGTATCGGGCAGGGGCGGTGCCGCTCAACGCCGCCGAGGGCTTCATCCGCCAGATCATCGGCTGGCGCGAGTTCGTCCGCGGCGTTTATTGGCTGCACATGCCGGAGTACGGGGAGCGCAACGCGCTCGGCGCCACCCGCAAGCTGCCTTGGTTTTATTGGTCGGGCGAGACCCGCATGGAGTGCATGCGGCAGGTCATCGGGCAAACGATGCAGCACGCCCACGCGCACCACATCCAGCGCTTGATGGTGACCGGCAACTTCGCCCTGATCGCCGGGCTGCATCCCGACGAGGTCGATCTTTGGTACATGGTCGTCTACGCCGACGCCTATCAATGGGTGGAGATGCCCAACACGCGGGGGATGGTGCTGCACGCCGACGGCGGCGTGGTGGGCTCCAAGCCGTATGCCGGGTCCGGCGCCTACATCAACCGCATGAGCGACTACTGCGGCGCCTGCCACTACGATGTGCGGACGGCGACGGGCGAGCGCGGCTGCCCGTTCAACGCGCTCTACTGGGACTTCATCGCCCGCCACGCCGAGCGCTTCGCGGGCAACAAGCGCATGGAGATGCCGCTCCGCAATCTTGGGCGCATGGATGGGGCGAAGCTCGCGGCGATCCGAGGCCGCGCGGCGCAATTCCTCGCGGCGATGGATGCGGGGGAGATGGTGTAGCGCGCGCTCCCGTCCGGCGTCATCGGACGGATGATGCGGCCCGGGTTTGACGAAGGCTTCCGACAGCCTCTGATTCCCCGGACAGCGCGCGTCGGGAGGCCGGGATGTGGGGCCAATTCGGCTTGAGCGGCCAGGGATGGTTGCAGCTCGAAGAGCTCACGCTTGCCTTCGTGCTCTCCGCCCTGGTCGGGCTCGAGCGGGAGTTGCGGCGGAAGAGCGCGGGGCTGCGGACCTACACGCTCGTCGGGGTCTCCGCCGCGCTGTTCATGCTCGTCTCGAAATACGGCTTCATGGACGTGCTGGAGAACGGCCGCGTGGTGGTCGATCCGTCGCGGGTAGCGGCGCAGGTCGTATCGGGCATCGGCTTCATCGGCGGCGGCGTGATTTTCATGCGCCGCGACATCGTGCGCGGACTGACCACGGCCGCGTCCGTGTGGCTGACCGCCGCCCTCGGCATGGCGTGCGGCGCGGGGCTGCCCGTGCTGGCCGTGGCGACGACGATCGGCCATTTCGTCATCATGTTCGTGTTTCCCAAGCTGCTCCGGTATCTGCCGCGCGAGCGGCGGGAGGCCACGCGGCTGCGCATCGCCTACCAGGACGGCCGCGGGCTGCTGCGCACCGTCCTGATGGTCTGCAGCGAGTTGCGGTTCGCTGTTGACCAAGTGGACGTCGAGCGGGACAGCGACTCCGCTTCGGGCCGCGAGGATGCCGCGGACCTGGCCGATTTCGAAGGCGTCGAGGTGGAACCGCGCCACAAGGGCATCGTGGTCCTGAACATGAGGGTGAAGGGCAAGCGCCCCGCATCGCAACTGATCGGGAGGTTGACGGACATCGACGGCGTTCTCCGGGTAGCCGGATTGGAGGATGAAACCGAGTTGGAGTAGTCAAGGTCTTTCATCACGAACGCTGTGCCCGACATGGACGACGCCTACCGCTTCGGCATCGAGGAGGAGTACTTTCTTGCGGATGCCGCCACGCGCGGCACGCCGGAGCGGACACTCGACGGCTTCCACCACGCCGTCCACAGCCAGCTACCGAAGGTCGAGCGGGAGTTGCTGCAATCGCAGGTCGAGGTCTCGACGCCGCCCTCGACGAGCTTCGGAGAGGCTGCCACGAGCTTGCGTCGCCAGCGCGCGAGCTTGGCCGCCATCGGCCGCGAGCACGGCATCCTGGTTTTCGCCGCCGGCACCCATCCGGTCGCGCGGTGGTCAAGGCAGCAGCATACGAGAAAGCAACGTTACGACGGCATGATGCGCGAGCTCGGAATGCTCGGACGGCGGAACGTCGTCTGTGGCATGCACGTCCACGTGGAGGTGCCGCGGCCCGAAGCGCGGGTGGATCTGATGAACCGGCTGATGCCCACCATGCCGCTGCTTCTCGCCTTGTCCGTGTCGTCGCCGTTCTGGCAGGGCCAGCGGACTGGCCTGGCCGGATACCGCCTTTGCGTTTTCGGGGAAGCGCCGCGCACCGGGCTGCCCGACCTTTTCGCCGGTCCAGAGGACTACGCGCGCTATGTGGAGATCATGACGCGGGCGGGGTCGGTCGAGGACGCGAGCCACCTGTGGTGGACGCTGCGCCCCTCCATCCATTTCCCAACCCTGGAGCTGCGCGTCGCCGACAGCTGCACCTCGGTCGAGCACACGCTCGCGATCGCCGCGTTGTATCGCTGCCTGGTGCGCTTCGCCGATCGCCGGCCCGAGTGGAACCGATCGCAAACCGGCGGGTCGCGCCCGCTTGCCCCCCACAACATGTGGCCCGTGCAGCCCGACGGAACGAGCCCGGAGTTGATCGACGCGATGTCGGGCGCCGTCATGCCGTTCGCCGACCATCTCGACGCCGCGCTGAGCGCGGTGGCCGAGGACGCGGACGCGTTGGGCTGCCAGGAGCAGATCGACGCGGCGCGGGCGATCGTGTCCCGAGGAACGAGTGCGGCCCGCCAGACGGCGGTTTTCGCCGACGCGCGGTCGCGGGGGCGTTCCGCGCGCGAGGCGCTCAGCGCCGTCGTGGACTGGCTGGCTCAGGCCACGACGGGCGACGGCGCCGATTCCTGACCAATTTCGTCATTCCCGTCCGCGCGGGAGTTACAAGGTCGGGGATGCTGCGAGGCTCAGTGGATCGCCGCGTACATGATCTTGTCCTCGTCGGCCTCCGCCGCGTCGAACTCGGCCACGATGCGGCCCAAGCGGGCGACCAGGATGCGGTCGGAAATGCTGAGCACCTCCGGCAAATAGGACGAGATCACGACGACCGCCTTGCCCTCCTCGGCCAGGCGGCGAATTTGCGCGTGGATTTCCGGGATGGTGCCGACGTCCACCCCCCGCGTCGGCTCATCGAAGAAGATGATGTCCGGCTCCTGCACCAGCGATTTCGCGATCACGACTTTCTGCTGGTTGCCGCCCGAAAGCTCGACGATCCGCGCCCTGCGCTGCAGCGCGTTGATCTTGAGGCGCTCGACCCAGTAGCCTGCCAGCTTGCTCCGCATCGCCCGCGAAAGGAGGAACTGCCAGCCGGCCTTGGTCGCGAGCTTGCCCACATACACATTGTCATCGACCGCCATTGTTTCAAAGAAGCCGTTGAGCTTGCGGTCCTCGGTGATGTAGGCGATGCCGTCGTTGATCGCCTGCTTCGGCACCTTGTAGCGGATCGGGCGCCCGCGCAGCCGGATGGTGCCGCCATTGATGAGGTTCCGCTTGAGCGCGCCGTAGACGACCTTGGCGATCTCCGTGCGGCCCGAGCCGATCAGGCCGGCGATGCCGACCACCTCGCCGGCGTAGATCGAGAACGACATGTTTTTGACAATCGTGCCCATCGTGACGTTCTCGACGGTGAGCACCTTCTCGCGCCGCTCGCGACGGCGTTCGGCGTGCCCTTCCCTGTGCGAGTAGTGCGTCTGGGTGATGTCGCGACCGATCATGAAGCGCACCAGCTTCTCGCGCGTCATCTCGCCCGTGTTGGCGGTGATCACCAGCTTGCCGTCGCGCAGCACCGTGACCCGGTCGGAGATCTGCAGCGATTCCTCGAGGGCGTGAGAAATGTAGATGATGCCGACGCCGCGCGCGCGGAGCGAGCGGACGAGATTGAAGAAGTGGACGATCTCCTCCGGCGTCAGGCTGGCCGTGGGCTCGTCGAAGATCATAACCCGGGCGTTGTTGTAGACCGCGCGGGCGATCTCCACCATCTGCCGCTTGGCCGTGCCGAGCATCCCGATCGGCGTCGCGGGATCGACGTGGAAGTTGAGCGATTGCAGGAGCTGCTGCGCCTGGATGTTGAGCGTGCGAAAGCGCGTGATGAGCTTCTCGCTGCCAAGCTCGATGTTCTGCGCGGCCGTCATGGTCGGCACCAGGCTGGTTTCCTGGTAGACCATGCAGATGCCGGCGGCGAGGGCATCGCGCGGGCTCTCGAACACGGCCGGCTTGCCGTCGACGAAGAACTGGCCCGAGGTCAGCTGGATCGCGCCGGCGATCGCCTTGCACAACGTCGACTTGCCGGCGCCGTTCTCGCCGACCAGAGCGTGAATCTCGCCGGGGTAGAGATCGAACTCGATGTTCTCGATCGCATGCACGCCGCCGTAGATCTTGCTGCCGTCGACGATCCGCAACACCGGCTCGCGGCTGGGCGGCGCGGCCGTGGTCGCGGCGGCCGTCGGTGCGTCGATCACCTCGCTCATGCGCGCCTCCTCCGATCCAGCATCACCCGCCCGCTGCCCTTGGAGATGATGACGAGCCCCTGCGCGGTCTCGCGCGCCGCGGTGATGCCGTGATGGCGGCCGCCGACCCGGCTGTGCAGGCTTTCCACGATGTCGCCTTCCTCGTCGATCCGCGCGAGCAGGCCATAGGAACGGGGCGGCGCCCACGGCTTCTCGATGCCGAGCGCCTTGATGGAGCCGAACTGCATGGGCTCGTGGCAATGGCCGCTGGTGGCCAGCGCCGGGGCGACCCACAGATGCGGCTCGATCGTGCGGAGCATTTCCTCGCGGTAGGCGTCCTCCCGCAGCACGAACTCCACGAGATGCGTGCGCACCGCGAACAAGGCGAGCCAAAAGCCGCCGCCCGAGGCGCGCCCAAGCCGCGCCGGGTATCCCGGCAGATTGCCGATGATCGCGCGCGGCTTGCCGATGCGAGCGCCGTCGAGCGGCGCGCGGCTGACCCGGTGATTCCAGGCCTCCGTGAACCAAAGGCTTCGCCCATCGCCCGACACGGCGAGCCCGTTCGGGTAGCACAGGCCACTCAGGAGCACCTCGGGCCGATCGAGCGCGGGGTCGCAGCTCACCAGCCGGCCGGCGTGGCGTTTCGCCATGAGATCGCGGGTCCAGTCTGCCGGTTGGCAAGCCGTGCTGCCGTCGGTGGCGAAAACCGAGCCATCCGCAGCCACCGCGACGCTGGTGAGACAGCGCAACACCTGCTTATCGGCCTCCGCGAGCCATGCTTGCCGGCCAGCCGCATCGACCGCGGCGAGCCCGCGTCCGGCGACGCAGACCAGCAATTGGCCGTCCGGGTGCCAAGCGAGGCCGCCCGCGTCGCCCTCGAACGTCGCCCAAACCTCGCGCTCTTCGTAGCCTTCGCCGGCCAGGCGAAGGACGTGCTTGCCGGCCGACACGTAGATCGCGCCGTCCGGCCCTTCCGCCACGTCGTCCGCCCCGGGAACGGGATCACCCACTGCCGCAAGCGAGTCGAGGCGGTCATTCGGGCTGACCATGCCGTCCATCGCCGGGATCGGATGCTGGTCTCCCTTGCGAAACAGCACCTGCTCGAGGTCGCGCCGGAGATTGGCGAGCGCGCTCATGCCGCAACCCGGTCGCGCCGCTTGGCGCCCCAGTACGCCTCGTAGCCGGACCAGGTTTCGTCCACGCCGTCGAGCTTGATCCGGCCGATCCGGTTGTTCTCGAGGCCGCCGAGATACAGGTGGCCCTTGTGCTCGCGCATGGACGTCAGCGTGGAGTGCGAGATGCCGCTCGGGTCCCACCACGAGCCGAGCACCGTGCCGTCCTCGGTGAACTTCAGCACGCAGCCGTGATTCATGCCCGGCGCCAGCCATTCATCGATCGGCACCTGCTTGACCATGCGGAGGCGGAGGCCCGGGTTGCGCATCGCGAGGTCGAACGCGGGCGTGCGGATGCCGACGAGGGCCAGCCAGTACGTGCCGTCCGAGGCCCGGTTGATGTTGTCGGCGAGCCCGGGAAGATCGTCGATCAGCACCTCGAGCGTGCCCTTCCTCGGCCCCTCGGCCCAGTAGCGGAAAACCTTGCACAGGGAGGTGCTGGCGATCAGCACCGACCGGCCGTCATGCGAGACGCAGATGCCGTTCGGGAAATGAAAGTGGTTGAGCACGGTCCAGGTCTTCTTCGTCGCCGGATCGTAGCAGACCAGCCGGCCGTTCGGGCGCCCTTCGAGGATGTCGAGCGTGTTCGTCGTCATCTCGTAGCGGGTGGTGCAGTCGCTGAAGTAGATCTTGCCGTCCGGGGCGATGTCGAGGTCGTCCGCCATTCGGAGGCGGGAATCGTCGTTGAGCTTGTACCAGGTGCGGTTGGTTTCATCGGTGACCTTGAACACCGCGCCGTCCGGCTTGACCCCGTACACCCCCATGCCCGCCACCGCGACGATCAGGTTCTCCTCCCGGTCGAACTGCATCCCGAGCGGCCGGCCGCCGATGTGGGCGAACACCTCGCGGTGGCTCAGGTTCGGGCCGGAGAAGCGAATGATGTTGCCGTCGCGCGTTGAGCCGTACAGGCGGTCCTGGCGGTCCAGGATCACGTCCTCCGGCCCTTCCACCTGATTGAGCCCGATCGCTTCGGCGTGGACCAACCGATCGTTCTGCGCAAAGGGCGAGCCGCTGCCGGGTGCGAGGGACGGGGCGGGCGACAAGGGCAGGGCGGCCGGGTTGACGTAGATCTTCTGCGCCGCCTTGCCGCGATTCTTCGACCATTTCACGTCAATGCCGACGGCCGCGAGCAGGATCAGCCCGATCACGGCGGAGGTGACGTAGCCTGGAATGCCAAGGCGGACGAGGCCGTTGGTCAGCATGAACACGATCAGGCCGCCGATCATCGCGCGCCAAACGGTGCCCTTGCCGCCGGCGAGCGACACCCCGCCGAGCACGACGGCGGTGAGCGCCTGGAACTCCCAGCCGACGCCCGTCGTCGAATCGGTGCTGTTCTGCCGCGCGGCGTAGAACAGGCCGCCCGCCGCGCAAAGCGTGCCGGACAGGGCGTAGGTCGCGAACAACATCCGTTGCACCCGGATGCCGGCGTGACGCGCGGCCTTGCGGCTCGCCCCGATGGCGGTGAGGTGCCAGCCGTAGCGCGACCGGCTCAGGAACACGTGGCCGACGAGCAGCACGACGAGCAGCGCGGCCGCGTTGATCGGGACGCCGAACAGGGAGCCGCCGCCGATGAAATCCCACGCGTCGCTGTCGACGCTGTTGGTCGCGAAAACCGTCGCGTACCGCTCGTTCAGAAGATTGACGGACGCGCGCAGGATGATGAGCGTCACCAGGGTGGTCAGGAACGGCCGCGCCTTGAGGTAGCCGATCAGCAGGCCGTTGACGCCGCCGATGACGGCCCCGGTCACCAGGGTCGCCAGGACCACGGCCCAGATCGGCAGGCTCAGCACATAGAGGAAGAACAGGGCGGCGAAGTTGCAGGCCGCGAGGATCGCGCCGACGCTGAGGTCGATGCCGCCGCTGACCAGGCAAAAGGCCATGCCGAGGGCCACGAAGCCGAACTCGGCGTAGAGCCGCAGGAGCGAGCCGAAATTCGCCGCGGTGCCATAGTCAGGGATCGTCGCGGCGAAGTAGACGCCGAGCGCGATCATCACCGTGAACGGGATCACCGGCTCGAACCATTGCTTCAACAGCAGCTCGGACAGCAGGAGACGCGGCGAGTAGCTCGCGCGCAGCCGGTAGGCGAAGCTCGTCGTGTCGGAAGTCGTCGCTGACATCGTGCGTCCTTTGGATCACGCCGCTCCCGTCGGGAAAAACGGGAGCGGCGGGCCGCTATTTCTTCGGCAACGGGAAGCAGTTGCCTCCCGTGGCGTTGCTCTTGTCGAGCCAGACCGGCCGCGTGTAGTACAAATCGTGCGTCGCGCCCGGCTTGGCGCCGCCTTGCAGCAAAGCCACCGCCGCGTCGATCGCCTGCTGGCCCTGGATGCCCGCCGTGTAGCTCAGCACCTTGAAGAAATTGCCCTGCGTGAGCTGGTCGCAGTCGAGCTGCGAGCCTTCGACCGACGCGTACACCTTCACCTGGTCGATCTTGCCGGCGTTGCGGATCGCCTGCGCGGCACCGGACTGCATGATGCCCCAGAAGCCGACGCTGGCGCAGAGGTCGGGGTTCTGCTGGATCACGGTGGACGTGATGTTGAGCGCGTTGTTGGCGTCCCAGTTGGCCGCCTGGTTGGACACCACCTTGATCGCCGGGTCCTTCTTGAACACCTCCATGATGCCGCCGATCTGATCGACGCTGGCCGCCGCCGTCAGCTCGCCCTGCACGATCTGCACCTTGCCGGACTTGCCCGAGCCCGTGCCGCATTGCTTGACCACGTCCTCGGCGAGCATGCGGCCGATCTCCACCCAATCGGCGCCCACGAACGCGTCCGACTTGTAGTTGGACGACATGTTCATTTGGATGACGTGCGTTCCCTGCTGCTCGGCGCGCTTCAGCTCCTTCATCAGGAGGGTGACGCTCGGGTTCTGCACGACGATGACGTCGGGCTTGTCGTTGACCAGCGCGGTCAGCGCCTGGAGCATCGCCGACGGATTGTTGTTCGGGTCGCGCACGACATACTTCATGCCATTATATTCGGCTTGGGTGCGAATTACCCGATCCCACTCGTCCTGCAGCGGTATACCGAGCGCGATCGGCAGGAAGGCGATGGTCTTGCCCTTCACCGCCTTGTCGAAGTCGGCGCGCAGATCCCGGGCGGTCTTGGTGCCCACCTCCTCCTGCGCGGTGGCGACGAACGGGATAGCCAGCAGCGCCGACAAGGCTAGGGCGAACGCCGCGCGCGCAAGCAACCACCTTTGAGCCATCGATGTCCCTCCCCGGGGTAGCGTTGAAGCGTGCGGCGTCAATCGCCCTGCCGCGCGGTTTCCTCGTCGCGTGGATGCAGCCAATTGTCGAGGATGATGGCGGCGAGCAGCACCACCCCGCGGATGATGTTCTGCACCTCGCTGTTGACGTCCATGATGGTGAACGCGTTGAGCAAGGTGCCGATCAGGGCGCAGCCGACCACCACGCTGAACACGCCCCCCCGTCCGCCCACCAGGCTGATCCCGCCCAGCACCACCACCAGGATGACGTCGAACACCATGGTTCCCTGGGTGATCGCCATCTGCATGCTGCCCGTGGTGCCGATCCACACCAAGCCGGCGAGCCACGCCACCAGGGCGACGATGACGTATTCGAGCACGATCAGCGGGCGCAGCGCGATTCCGGCCATGCGCGCCGCTTCGGGGTTGTCGCCCTGGCTATAGATGAAACGCCCGGTCGATGTGCGCGACAGGAACAGGTGCATGGCGATCGCGGCGAGCAGGAACACGATGATCGGCATGGGCACCCCGAACACGTGCCCGGCGCCCAGAAACGTCAGGCCGGGCGCGTCCTTGGGGGCGTACACCACCCAGGCCGGCGCGAACCAGAACGCGAGGCCGTAGATCACGAATCCGGCGGCGAGCGTCACGAACAGCGCGGGCGCTTCCACGAACGCGACCATCACCCCGTTCACCACGCCGATCACCGCCGCGATCGCCAGGGCGACCAACACGCCGCCCAGGATCGGCATCCCATTCTGCATTTCGATCAGCGCGACCGACCACGAGCCGGCCATGATCGCCACCTCGCTGAGGTCGATGCCGCGGCTGATGACGATAAGGCCCATCCCGAGGCTCAAGGTGCCCAGGATGGAGATGGAGCGTACCAGGTTCAGCAGGTTGGCGACGCTCGAAAAACCTGGGAGCGTGGCGCTGAACGCGACCAGGAGCAGCAGCGTGATGAGCAGGACGATCTGCTCCTGCGACGGCTTCCAGGAGACGGGCCGCGCCCCGGCTCGCTTGAGAGCGGCGGCGCTCGCCTCAGCCGGCATCGCGGCCACGGCGGGTGAAGGGCGGCGCGGCATGCCGATCGTTATCTGCGTGGGCGCCTATGAAGACGATCGCCGTTTTCTCCCATGATGCGCGCCAGCTTGTTTCGGCGCGGTTGCACAATGATCACCTGAGCGGAGGGGGAGCTGTCAAGGCGCGTTCCCGCCAGAACGGTCTGCCCGCCGGCTTGAGTAGGGGAGCCGCATCAGCGATCGGCTTAACTCCCTGTTTGCGATCGAGGCCGCAATATTCCCCCGTCCTCGGAGGGATCGCGTTGAGCCTGTCCTCGCAAGCGGCCGACTTGCCCACGGAGGCGGGCCTGCCCAGCGCCATGCGCTTGTTCAGGGCGGGCGAGACGGCCCGGGCCGCCGCGTTGCTCGAGCCGCTGCTGGCCGATGCGCCCGATGATGGGCGATGCGTGCTGCTGCTCGGGCTGGTTCGGGCGGAGGAAGGCGCGCTTGCCGCTGCGGAAGAGCAGTTCACCCGAGCGGTCGCGCTTGGAGCTGAAGAGGATTTCGCCCTCCACATGCTGGGCGAGCTTCGCAAGCGTCAGGACGACCATGCGGGGGCGGCAAGCTTCTACCGTCGCGCGATCGCGGCCCGTCCGGACTTCGCGGCCCACTTCAACGCGCTCGGCATCGCGTTGCAACGCCTTGGGCAGCACGACGCGGCGCTCGACGCGTTTGATGGAGCGATCCGGCTCGACCCAGCCTACGGAACGGCCATCTGCAACCGAGGCCTGCTGTTCGAGGCGATGCATCGCGAGGAGGCGGCGGCGGCTTCCTTCAAGCACGTGCTGGCGCTCACGCCCGGGACAGCGGCGGATTGGCACACCCGCGGCCTGGCCTGCTTTCGCCTCCGTGCGTTTGAGGCGGGATTGGCGGCGATCCGGGCGGCGCTGGCGCGCGACCCCTCCAATCTGAACGCGCATCTCCTGCTCGCCGAGACGCTGGAGCGGTTGCATCGCTTTCCGGAGGCGGACCGTGCCCGTGCCGAACTCGGCCGGCGCCAAAGAGTCGTCCGGCAGCCCTGCTTCGCCACGCAGCCCCAAGCGCGGGTGCTCCTGGTGGCGGGCTCGGGTTCATGCAACATCCCCACCCATTACGTGCTGGACCGAAACCGCTTCGAGGTCACCTTGGTGCACCTCGCGCCTCACGCGGGAGACGCGGAGAACGCCGCGCTGCTTGGGCAACTGCCGCCGTTCGATGTTGCCTTCAATGTGATCGGTGACGCCGATCTAGGGGCTCCATTCCTTCGGCAGGCGGCCTCGTTCTGCGCGCCGCTCGGCTGCCCCGTGCTCAACCCCCCCGGCCGCGTGCCGTCCACGCGGCGAGATCGACTGCCTGCGCTGCTGGGCGACATCCCGGAGCTCGTCGTGCCGGATATTCAGCGCCGCAACCGCCCGGCGCTCGATGTGCTGGCGGCGGATGGCGCGCCCTGGCCGCGTGCTCGTCTGATCCGGCCGGCCGGCTCGCACGGCGGCCCCGCCCTGCGGCGGCTCGACCCCCCCCCGACGCTTGCCGCCTACCTCGCCGAGGTTCCGGCAGCGGAGTATTACGTCAGCGATTTTCGCGACTACCGCAGCGCTGACGGGCTGTTTCGCAAGGCCCGCTTCATTTTCGTGGGCGGGGCCGTGTTCCCCTATCACCTGGCGATCTGCCGAGGCTGGCTCGCGCATTACTGGCGCGCCGACATGACAGCCGCGTTGCGCGCGGAGGAAGCCGCCTTCCTCGCCGATCCAACATGCCTGTTCCCCGCTTCGGCGATGAGCGCGATAAGGGAGACGGCCGCGCGTCTCGACCTTGACTTCGGCGGCATCGACTGCGCTCCGTTGCCGGATGGGCGCGTGTTGCTGTTCGAGGCAAACGCGACGATGCTGGTGCACATCGCCGGGTTGACGGGCGAGGACGATTATCAACACGCCCATGTGCCCCGGATCCGCCAAGCGCTGAGCGAGATGGTGCTGGAGCGCCTCGCCGCGGGTGTGCCATCATAGAGTTCCTCGGCTAGGCGCGCGTTTGGGGAGCTTGCGCCTAACTGCGCCGGATGGCGCCCAAGCCCACGCTCTGGGCTGATTTGTGAATGGCTCGCATGCCGCGGTTCATCCTCGCCGTTCTGTTCTGCGTCGCGATGGCAGCCGCCGCTCGGGCCGACGAACTCGTGCTGTTCGGCGCGGGGAGCTTGCGCGACGCGTTGACCGGCATCGCCCACGACCTCGCGACCGCCGATGGCGTCACCGTCCGCACGGAATGGGGGCCGTCCGGCGAATTGAGTGAACGGATCGAGAAGGGCGAGCGAGCGGACGTGTTCGCCTCGGCCGACGTCGCGCACCCGCGCAAGCTGGTGGAGGGTGGGCGCGCGCAGATTTTGGCGGTGTTCGCGGCCAACGCGCTTTGCGTGCTCGCACCCTCGCGCCTCGGCATCACGCCCGAGACGGCCCTCGACCGGCTGCTTGCCCCGGGGATCAAGCTCGGCGTCTCGCCCCCGAAGCTGGACCCGCTCGGCGACTACACGCTCGAGCTGTTCCGCCGCGCGGAAGCCCAGCGACCCGGCGCGGCAGCTTCGCTGCAAGCCCGGGCCGTGCTGGTGGACGGGACGCCCGGATCTCTGTCGTCTCCCGCTGGCGACCCGATTGTCGATGCGATCAAGGGCCAGCGCGTGGACGCCAGCATCGTGTATTGCTCCGGTGGCGCCCGCTACGCGCGGCTGCTGCCGGAGGCGGCGCTGGTGCGTTTGCCGCCTCCCCTGCGGGTCGAGGCGTCCTACGCGCTAGCGATCGCCACCACTCGGCCGGACGCGGTGCGGCTTGCGCGAGCGATCCTCGCCCCGGCCGGCCAGCGGGCGCTGGCGGCGGCCGGGTTCAAGCCTCCGCGCTTGCCGCCAGCGTCGCCCTGAAAAAAATGTTCCGCTTGTAACTATTTCTCGGTGCGCCGCCAAAGCGTGTGTGCCAGGACGCCCACCTTGGCTTCGATCGCGGCGGCCGCGTCGAGACACAAATCTTCCCGATAACGCGAGGCGATCAGCTGGACGCCCGCCGGGTTGCCACCCGCGAGCCCGGCCGGCACGACGGCGGCTGGGAGGCCCACCACGTTGATCGCCGACATGAAGCGCAGATCGTTCCAGAACAGGGAGCGCACGGCGGCCTCGCCGCCGAGATCGGCGCGGGCGCCGGGCGTGCGCTTGACCGAAAGTGGCGTCAGCACCAACGGATATGTTTCCAGGAAAGCCAGCCAAGCGCGGATCGCGCGCGAGCGGCGGGCGATCGCCTCCATGTAGCCACGTCCGTCGAGGATCGTCGCCATCTTGAGAAAGCCGTCGAGGGTTTGCCGGAACTCGGCGCTGCCGCAGTCGCGCATCTGCGCTTCCTGCAGCACCGAAAGCTCCGTCATCAGGAGATCGCACCAAAGCTTCCAGGTGCCGTCGAGATCGGGCGGCTCGGCCTCGGTCACGTCGTAGCCCGCATCCGCCAGGTGATCGGCGGCGCGGCGCACGAGGGCGATGACGTCCCCGTCGGTTTCCATGTCGCCCGGAACGCGGGCGAGGGCGACCTTGATCGGCGGCGCGACCGGCGGCCCTTGCAGCGGCGCCGGCACCCACCATGGATCGCGCGGGTCGCGCTGGCTCATCACCTCGAGAGCGAGGCGAACGTCCCCCACCTCGCGGGCGACCGGCCCGTGCGGCGCCATGAACTGCCGCTCCACGGGGGCGCTCGGGTTGAAGGCCGGGATCCGCCCCTGCGTCGGCTTGATGGTGGCGACCCCGTTGCAGAACGCGGGCCAGCGCAAGGAGCCGCCGATGTCGTTGCCATGCGCGATCGCGCCGATGCCCGCCGCGACGGAGGCGCCCGCGCCGCCCGACGATCCGCCGCAGGTGATCGCGCGGTCCCACGGGTTGAACGTGGGACCGTGCAGCGGGTTGTCGGTGAAGGCGCGCATGGAATATTCGGGGGTGTTGGTCATGCCGATCACGATCGCGCCCGCGCGGCGCAGATTGGCCGTCACCGGCGAGTCACCCGGGGCGATGTTGTCCTTCAGCGCCACCACGCCGTTCGAGTTCGCCTGACCGGTGACGTCGATGTTGATCTTGATCGTGACGGGCACGCCGTGCAGCGGCCCGAGTGCGGCGCCGCTCGCCTGCGCCCGGTCGGCGGCGCGGGCCGCGTCCATCGCCTCCTGGCCGAGATCGACCACGACAGCGTTGAGCGCCGGGTTGGCCGCGCGCTTCCGATCGAGGTGCGCCCGGACGACCTCCTCCGAACTGACCTCGCCGCGCTTGATCGCGGCCGCCGTTGCAACCGCGGACCATTGCCAGATTGGTGTCGTCATAATTTCCTCTCGCTCCGATCCCACGGAAGACGTTACGCGCGCTGCGGATTGGAGAACAGCGACAAGCCGTTGAGCATTCCGTCGGGTCAGATCGGTCGGCGTTCCCTGATCGCGGGGCCCGAGCGACGAGATCGGCGCGTCCTCCCTCATCTCCTGTCCCTCTCGCGTTGAAAGAAGGAAGCCAGCGGGCCGCGGTGCTCAGTCGAGGTCGATCCAGGACAAATGGCCGCCCTTGCCGGCTCCCGTGTCGAGGAACACGGCGGTGCCGCCGGCGGCTCCGCGGGCGATCCACGGCCGGCCGTCGGCGCTGCGCGTGTCGTGCCCGCAATACACGGTCAGGCCGGCGGGGATGCGATCCACCCAGCGCAGGCTCCGTTCGGGAAAGCCGTCCGCTTGCGTCCGGCCGGTCGGTTCGCCGAACAACGCGCGCGACGCCACACCTTGGGGGCGCTCCGCGCCGATCGCCGGGCCGACCGGTTCGGTCATCTCCGTGTGGAACCCGCCGTGAACGAACAGCGTGTTGTCGCGTCGGAGCCACGCGGGCGCCCGGGCCAGTTCTACCGCGGCGCGGTTACGGAGGTCCGGGTCGAGCTCGCCCAGCGTCTCCGCGAGCGGGCCGGCAACGTGCACGGGGTGCCCGGCCAGCACGCGGGCGAGCTTGTGGTCGTGGTTGCCGAGCACGAATTGGCCGCGCTTCTCGTCGATCAAGCGGAACATCAGCCGCAAGGCCCCGGCGCTGTCCGGGCCGTAATCGGTCAAGTCGCCGAGCTGCACGATGAAACGGTCCGTTTGGACGGCGTAGCCCAACGCGCGGGCGTCGCCATGGACGTCGCCAACCACGCGCAGCTTGGCGCCGCGCGGGATCATCCGGCCGTTTGCGCCATCGCCCGATACGCCGCGAGCGCGCGCTGCCGTCCTTCGCCGAGATCCACGATCGGCCGCGGATAGGTTTCACCTAATACGACCCCGGCCGCGTCGAGCGCCGACGCGGGCGCCTGCCACGGCGCGTGGATGTGCGCCGCGTCGAGCCTGGCCAGCTCCGGCACCCAGCGGCGGACGAACGCGCCTTCCGGATCGAACTTGACGCCTTGCAGGACCGGGTTGAACACGCGGAAGAAAGGTGCGGGGTCGGCGCCGCTGCCCGCGACCCACTGCCAGCTCACGCTGTTGTTGGCGAGGTCGGCATCCACCAAAGTGTCCCAGAACCAGGCTTCGCCCTCCTGCCAGGACAGCAGCAAATGCTTGACCAGGAACGAGGCGACCACCATGCGCGCCCGGTTGTGCATCCAGCCAATGCGCCAAAGCTGGCGCATGGCGGCGTCGACCATCGGCACGCCCGTTTGGCCGCCCCGCCCCCCCGGGAGCCCCGCCCCGGGGCGGCGGGAACCCC
>CAXUIE010000013.1:24620-25353 GCA_964250825.1 uncultured Acidisphaera sp.
CCCCCACTGCCCAAACGGGGGCGCTGGGCGGCGTCTACCAGCGCCCCGCCGTTTGGGCCGCGGTGCCTGGGGTGCTGCGGGGCCGGGTCGCGGCGGAACGCCATGCGGGCGAAATCGGAGCGGAGCGGGGCGGCGGGCAAGCCAGGATGGCTCCACAACAGATGCAAGGAGAACTCGCGCCACAGTATTTCCCGCAAATAGGTTTCGCTTCCCTTGCCGCCCAAGCCGGGCGCGGCGGCGACGGCGTGCCACACCCGCGCGGGCGAGATCTCGCCCCAATGGAGATGCGGCGACAGCATGGACGTGCCGTCTTCGCCGGTTTGGTTTCGGCCGACATGATATCGGGCGAGCGCGCCGGCGAGGAAGCGTTCGAGTCGCGCCTTCGCACCCGCCTCGCCGGGCCGCCAGGTTTCCCGCAGCCCTCCGGCCCAGTCCGGGCGGGTCGGCGGCAGGCCCCAATCGTCGAGCCGGTCGGAGCGAGGCTGCTGGTTGGCCGGGGTCATGCGGGGCGGTTCTGGGGTGAGCGCGGGCGCTCCGGCCGCGGCGCAGGCGCGGGCGAACGGGGAGAACACGGTGTAGGGCGAACCGGCGCCGGTGCGGACGGAGCCGAGGTCGAACAACGACGCCGTGCGATGCAGCCGCAACGCCCGGCCGTTCTCGCCGAGGCGTTCGGCGACGCGCGTCTGTTGCTCGCGCGCCCAGGGCTCCGCCGCGCACCCGGCGAACACCGCCT
>CAXUIE010000014.1:0-8724 GCA_964250825.1 uncultured Acidisphaera sp.
ATCGACAGCGAATCATATCAAATCGCGTCGGGGAAAGAGTTATGCAAAGGTCTCTTCTACGTTGGTGAGCTTATTAAGCTCTATATTACGCCGCAGAAGCCGTAGGTTTGGTGGCGAAGGCTCATAAGCTATGACCTGAGCGACCCGGCGTGCAAGAAAATTGTTGATAAGCCGATGTTGGCGCCTACGTCGATTACAGTGGACGAGGGTAGTACTTGGCGGGATACGAGCGCCGCCAAGCCATCCAGAGCTGCCGCATGATGCTCGACAGATTGGAAATATGAATCATCGGGCGCACCCTCTAATAAAGTTCGCACTCCCCCTAGTACAACGGATCTGATGTTGTTGGTAGTCTTCATCTTGTTTGTGATCTGCATCCATTGAGGAATCGTACCATTGCTACCCTGTCGTCACTGTCTTGATCGAGGCCGCTGACATGGCGGAAGGCGTACCCGAAAACCAACTTTCATTGACTTAGTCCGAGCGAAGCCGTGGCGGCGCGTGGCGCAGGTGTGTCGCTCCCATCCCGACGACGCTTAGCCCATGCGGATCGAACCGCATACCGCGACCCGCGAGGCGGGCGAGCTCGGGGCCGCGGCTAGGAAGCCCGTGGCGCCAAGCGGTCGAGCAGCCAGGTCTCCGCCACGCGCAGCCCCTTGACCGCAATCCCGTTCGCGAGCGTCGACAGGTAGCTTTGGTGATGGTGTCCATGCACGATCAGTCGCGCGCCCCCCGCCGCCGCGAGGTCGCCGATGGCGGGAACGCCGTGCTTGTGCGAGCCGGGCGCCTCGTGCGTGACGAGCACGTCGAAGCGCTGCCGAGCGAGCGCGGCGAAATCCTCCGGGAAGATCGTGTCGCGGTGCCAAAGCGGCAGGCCGCCGCGCCACGCCTCGCCTGGCCGCAGCGCGGCGAAGAACGCCGCACGGGTCTCGTATTGCGGGGGATCGGTTTCGGCGGGCTCGCTCGCGGTGGCTGGCGACCAGACGCGCGGCTTGAACACCCCGCCAAGCCCGGCGATCCGCACTCCCTCGACCATGACCACCCGGCCACCGATGTCGCCCTCCGGGTGGTCGCCGGCAAGATGATCGTAGCGAGCTTCGGTGTCGGCGTCGTGGTTGCCCATGATCCAGTGGACGCGCCAGCCGACCGCGAGCACCGGGGCCAGCACGGCGCGGAGCGGTTGCTTGTCAAGATCCTGATCGCCAAGCAGGATGAGGCACCCCGGAGGCAAGCTCGCGCAGGCGCGGAGAATCGGCTCGAACACTCCGTGCGGGTCGCCGGCGAACAGGATGGGACAGGGCATGGAGGGCAACCTAGGGGCGCGGTCGCCACCCGTCATCATCGGAGAGCATCCAGTTGGCTCGCGGCAAGGCTGCAACGAACGGCCGCGATCGTTGTTCAATGGCCATAATCAGGAGCGAGCTTTCGGATGCGCCTGCCACCCAATCTGAAGGTCGACCTTTCCGTGGCGGCCGCCCTGGCCGGGATCGGGCTGGTAAGAGCCGCCTCCCGGCCGCCGGGCCGTCCGGTTGCGCGCCCCACGACCGATGCGGGCAACCTTGCGGCACTGCGCGACCAGCTGCAAGCGGGGATCCGCCCCACCGAGGTTCGCAACGCGCAAGCCAACGACAGATCGCGCGGCCAGGAAGCGCGATCCCCCTCCGACATACCGGCGCGGGGATGGTGGGACATCGCCAAGCGCGTGTTCGCCCAGTTCGGCCAGCACCGGATCATGACGGAGGCGGCGGGCGTCACCTTCTACGCGCTGCTGGCACTGTTTCCCGCACTGGCGGCGCTGGTTTCGCTGTTCGGTTTGGTGGCGGACCCGAAGATCGTGGCGGACGACCTCAACTCGGCGAACGGGTTCGTGCCCGGCGGCGGCCTCGACATTCTGCACGACCAGCTCCAGCGACTGACCTCCACAAGCGGCGGCGCGCTCAGTTTCGGCGCGATCGGGGGTTTGCTTGTGGCGCTTTGGAGCGCCAACAGCGGCACCAAGTCGATGTTCGACGCGCTCAACGTGGTTTATGACGAGACCGAGAAGCGATCCTACGTGCGGCGCACCCTCATCTCGATGGCGCTGACCGTGAGCATGTTGGTGTTCATCATCCTGGCGATGGCGGCGGTGGTCGCACTGCCGATCGCCCTCAACTTCGTCGGGCTCAGCGCGGTGAGCGACGTTTTGCTTCGGGTCGCGCGCTGGCCTGTCCTCATGGTCATCATCAGCCTGCTGCTCGCGGTGTTGTATCGCTACGGCCCGAGTCGGACGAAGGCCCGCTGGCGGTGGGTGACGTGGGGCGGCGGTCTGGCCGCGGTGGTTTGGGTGATCGTTTCGATTGCCTTCTCTTACTACGTGTCCAATTTCGGCAACTACAACAAGACGTACGGCTCGCTCGGCGCCGCAATTGGCTTCCTCACCTGGATCTGGATCTCGTCCATGGTGGTGCTCATCGGCGCGGAGGTGGACGCCGAGATGGAGCACCAGACCGCGCACGACACGACGGCCGGCCCGGCCAAGCCGCGCGGGGCGCGGGGCGCCAACAAGGCCGATCAGGTCGCCGCCGCTTGAACGAGCTTGGCGGGACGCTTGCTGTCCGCGCCAAAGCACGCCCCTTCTCGTCAGCGCGCTGGGTTTCGCATGGCCGCCTTTAGAGAGAAACGTTTCCGTTGTTGCCGGATCCTTGTGGTCAGGAGCCGAGAAAGCTTTCCACGAGTGCGAGAAAGCCGTTGGGGTTGTCCGCGTGAAGCCAATGGCCCGCATTCTTCAACGTCGCAAAGCGCGCGTGGGGGAACAGGGCGCGGATCGCCGGGCGGTGCGCCGGGCGTATGTAGTCCGATCGCGCCCCCGCAATGAACAAGGCGGGCCCCGGATACGCCGCTCCCTCGGCGTCCGGCCAGCCCTCGATGGCCGGCAGCGCCGCGGCGATCGCCTCGAGGCCGATGCGCCACTCGGGCCGCGCTCCCACGTGCAGGTTCTGCAGCAGAAAGCCGCGCAGCGCCGCGTCGGGCTCCCCTTCGGCGAGCTTCGTGTCGGCTTCGGCGCGGGTCAGGCCCGGTTCCAGCGGAATGGCCCGCATCGCCTCGGTCAGCGCGCGGAAGTGCGGCGGATAGGGCACCGGGGCAATATCGGCGACCCCCAGCCTGGTGACCGCCGCTTGCCGTTCGAGCGCCAAGCGCATCGCGACCTTGCCGCCCATCGAGTGCCCCAGCACCGAGGCCGGCAACGCGCGGCGCGCGGCCAGGGTGTCCGCGACATCGGCAGCCATGATGGGGTAGTCCATCGCGGGGGCGTGCTGGCTCGCGCCGTGATTGCGCAGATCGATCGCCAACACGCGGAAGCGGGCCGCCAGCCGGCGCTGGATGGTGCCGAAATTACGCGCGGCGCCGAACAGCCCGTGCAGCAGCGCGAGCGGCGGCCCGTCGCCCGCCTCCACCGCGCGCAAGATCACGCCCGCCCTGCCCGCCGGCTGCTCACTCCGGCGCCACCCGCAGCATGATCTTGCCGACATGCGTGCTGCTTTCCATGACCCGGTGCGCTTCGGCCGCCTCCGCGATCGGAAGAATGGTGTGGATCACCGGGCCGCAGCGCCCCTCGTCGAGCAGCGGCCAAACCTTGGCGCGCAACTCGGCGGCGATCGCGCCCTTCTGCGCCGTGGTGCGCGGGCGCATGGTGGAGCCGGTGACCGTGAGCCGCTTGGTCATCACCGGCGTCATGTCGAAGCCGTCCACCTTCGAGCCGCCGAGAAAAGCGATGAGCACTAGCCGCCCGTCCATCGCGAGCGAGCGGACGTCGCGCGCGAGGTACGGGGCGCCCACCATGTCGAGGATCACGTCCACGCCGCGGCCAGCCGTGAGCCGCTTGATCTCCTCGGCGAAATCGGCCGTCCGATAGTTGATCGCGGCGGCCGCCCCGAGATCGACGCAGGCCCTCACCTTGTCGTCGGACCCGGCCGTGGCGTAGGGGGTGGCGCCGAACGCGCGGGCGAGCTGGATGGCGGTGACGCCGATCCCCGACGTCCCGCCATGAATGAGCGCGCTTTCGCCGGCGCGCAGCCGGCCGCCCCCGAACAGGTTGGCCCACACGGTGAAATATGTTTCCGGCAGCGCCGCTGCCCGGATGGCGTCGTAGCCGCGCGGCCAGGGAAGGCATTGCGGGGCGGGCGCGGTGCAATATTCCGCGTACGCCCCGCCATTGGTCAGCGCGCAAACCCGGTCACCCATTCGCCATTGCTTCACGTCGCCGCCGGCCGCGACGACGGTGCCCGCACCCTCCAATCCGAGAATCGGGCTGGCGCCCGAAGGTGGCGGGTAGAAGCCGGCGCGCTGCGCGATGTCCGGCCGGTTCACGCCGGCCGCCTCCACCCGGATCAGCACCTCGTCCGGCTTGGGCTGCGGGAGGGGACCGCGCGCCGGCTGTAGCACCTCGGCGCCGCCCGCGCCGGCGGCGGCGATATACGTCATGCTGTCGGGAAGGCTCATGCCGCGCGCACCCTGTTATCTGCTGTCGCGCGGAAACTCCGCCCGCGCTGGCCTGAGCGCAAGCGGCGAGGCTGGCACGCAACGAGTTTTCGTCTAGGATCGTGGCAAGCACGTCCGGGGGGACGCCCAATGCGCATTCACAATCTCTACGCCGACGCCAACGGCGAGACCCACTTCCGCGACATCGAGGTCGAGTGGGACGCCGAAGGCCCCGGCGGCAAGACGTCGAGGCGGCTCTCGGCGAACGGGATCATCTTCCGCCGCACCGAAGGGAATTATGACCTCGACTGGCATCCGGCGCCGCGCCGGCAATACATCATCAACCTCGACGCCGGCGTCCGGATCACCGCGAGCGACGGCGAAAGCCGCGCGATCGGCGCGGGAGAGGTGATCCTGGTCGAGGACACCACCGGCAAGGGCCACCTATCGCAGGCGATCGAGGGCAAGCTCCGTCATTCCGTTTTCGTTCCGGTCGAATAAACCGCGCTGCCGACGAGCGACACCGGCTCCGGGCGCGCAACCGAACGACGGCCGAACGCGCCCTGATAGACAATGCCGGAGTTGTTCGCGACCAAGCCCACCACCCCGGGGATCTTGCCGCTCTCGACGGAACCGGCCAGCAAGCGCCGATTATAGCATCCATGTGTTTTGGTGTTCCCGGACCGGACTCACGGCCAGCCCCGCCGCTTGTCGGTCCAGTGCGGTATGCCGTCTTTAGCCCGCGTGCGGCTCGCCAAGGAAGCGATCGACCAGTCGGTCCGCGCGTTCGCGGGACGACCAGCGGGGGACGTGCTGGTAGTTGCGCGAGGCGGATCCCAGATAGAACCTCTCGTACTGTTCGTTGCGGCTGCCGAGCGCGCTTCCCACGAAGTCCCAGGCGAGACGAAAGATGCGGGCGCGCTCGGTCGCGGACACGTCGTGCGCGCCGCGAAGATAGTGGCCGATCAGCGGGCGCAGCACCGGGTCCTCCAGCAGCTTCCGCGTGGGCGCCGCGAGAAGGTTGTGCGAGCCGAGCAGGCGGATGATCTCGTTCACCCTGGGAAACCATTTGGGCAGGCTGGCGCGAAGCGCGTGCAGCGGGCCGACGGCGGGAAACCACACGCCGCCCGGGTACTCGCGCGCCTCCGCCTCGGCCGCCACGATGGCGGCGCGGGTGAACTCCGCGTAGCTCCACAGCTCGCCCAGCATCTCGGTATTCTGCGGCGAGGCCGAGCCCGTCACCTCCACGATGCGGTTCGCCAGCCCCCAGGCGAACTCGAGCTTGGTCTGCGCCCGGATCATCGTCTGCTGCATCATGTTGGGCGGCCAGCTCGACGCCATCACGGTGTTGTACGCCGCGCGATTGCCGTCGATGAACAACCGGTCGCGCGGCACCTCCACATCGTCGAAGATCACGAACGCGTCCTGCTCGTCGAAGCGCGCCGAAAGCGGATGATCGAACAGGTTGTAGGGCGCCGCGCAGCTGTCGCGGCAAAGGAACTTCAGCCCGGGCGTGCCCATCGGGATGCTGAACGAAAGGCCATACGCGTCCGCCCCCTCCGGCAGCGGCCAGGACGGATACACCGCGATGTCGTCGGCGAACGGCGCGAGGGTCGCCAGGATGCGCGCGCCCCGCACGATGATCCCGTTTGCCGTTTCCTCCACCTTTCGCAGGGCGACGTCGTTGCCGGGCTTGGGCGCGTCGCCCTGCGAGCGGTCCACCGTGGGATGAATGATGGTGTGGGTGAGCGAGAGGTCACGCCGCCGCATCTCCTTCTGGTAGGCGAGGAGCGCGTCCGCCCCTCGCTCGTTGCCGCCCACCGACCATTCGTCGGGGCGGCCCGCGAATCCCGCGAACGTCACGTTCATGTAGTCCGGCGTGCGGCCCATCAGGCCCACGGTGAGCTCCGAGATGCGCTGGAGGCAGGCGTGCCGGCGGCGGAGATCGTCGCGCGAACGAGGGATCAGGTGGCTGACGTTGATCGCCTCGCCGGTCTCGGGGTCGGGCATGAGGCAAACGTCGGCCGCTTCGTACTGCAGGTCGAACACGGCGGCGATCGCCTGCGCCCCGCCCGCGAAGGCGGGATGCTCCACCACGTCCTCGACTTTCTGCTCCTCCACCCAGATGTCGCGCGGCGTTCGCAGGCACCGCAAGAACTCCGCTCCCGAGCGTGCCGGCATGGCGTTCTCCTCGTTCCGCGCCCATCATGGAGCCTCGGGTGGGCCACGCGCAACGCGGTTGCCTCTCCGGGCGACAGGCCGATACTGTCGCCTCGCAACAGCGAGGAGCGTTCCAATGGAAAACGCAGCGGTCACACCGTCCGGCCTCAACCACCTCGTGCTGAACGTCCGCGACCTCGAAGAAAGCCACCGGTTCTGGACCGAGATCCTCGGCTTCAAGCAGGTGGGCGAACTCAAGCAAAGCCCGACCCGGCCCAATCCGCCCAAGATGCGCTTCTACAGCGGCGACCATGATGGAAGCATGAACCATCACGACGTGGCGCTGGTGGAGAACACCGCACTGCCGCCGCCGCCCGCCGAATGGAGCATGTTCGGCGCGCCCTGCGCGATCAATCACATCGCCGTCACGCTGCCGAGCCGGGAGGCGTGGCTGAAGCAGCTCGCCTATCTCCAGTCCCGCGGCGTCAAGTTCAACCGCCGCGTCGATCACGGCATGACGCACAGCCTGTACATCAACGACCCGAACGGCTACGGGGTCGAGCTGCTCTATGAGCTACCCCGCGAGGTGTGGGAGGGCGACATCGACGCCGCCCTGAACTACGCCCGCCCGGTGTCGACGGACGGCGCGGAGGCGCTGACCGACGATCTCGAAGGCGCGCCGGTGTTCCGGGCGGCCGCGCCGGCCTGACACCACCCGCGCCCTTTCCCGCAAGCGTGCGAGGGAGAAGGACAGCCCTCGCCACCGCCGGGGCCGGCGCGGCCAGCCGCTCGGCCTATCGGCCAGCGCCGCTTCGCCGCGCTGGGCCCGCATGCTTTCGCCGGACGGCAGGACACACATGCAGAGGGGAGCCACGCCACAAAAAATCCTGGAAATCATCAACGTCGATTTTTCGCTTCGCCATTTCCTCTTGGCGCTGATGCGGGGCGCCAGGGCACGCGGCCACGAGGTGGTCGGCGCCTGCGCGGACGGACCGTTGCTCGATCCCGTTCGAGCGGAAGGATTCCGCGTCGCGACCTTGCCGCCGATGCGCAGCCTATCGCCTGGCGAGCAAGCGCGCGCGCTGAGGGCCCTGCTGCGGCTGATGCGCGACGAGAAGCCGGACCTGGCGCACGCGCACATGCCGATCGCGGGATTTCTCGGCCGGCTCGCCGCCCGCATGGCTCGGGTGCCGCGCGTCGCCTACACATGCCACGGATTTCTCTTCAATCAGCCTGGCCCCTGGACGCGCCGGGCCGCCTCGCTCGGGCTCGAATGGCTCGGCGGTCGGATGACGGATGTTTTCCTCACGGTTTCGGAAGCCGAGGCCGCCGACGCGCGCCGCCTTGGCTTGGCCCGCAACCCGATCGCCGTCGGCAACGGCCGCGACCCGGCGCGCTTTCATCCGGACGCGGCGGCGCGAGCACGAATTCGCGCGGAGCTGGGGTTGCCGCTGAACCAAGTGGCGGTGGCCGTGGTGTCCCGGCTGGTCCGCCACAAGGGGCACTTGGAGCTCGCCGCCGCAATGCAGGAGGTGCCCGGAGCCGAGCTGTGGGTGGTCGGCGAGCGGCTGCTGACCGATCGGGGGGAGGACATCACGGCGGCCCTCCACGCCGCCGGCTTGGGCAAGCGGCTACGCCTGCTCGGCTACCGGGAGGACATCCCGTCCTTGCTCGCCGCCGCCGACATCTTTGCACTCCCGAGTCATTTCGAGGGGCTGCCGATGTCCGTCATCGAGGCGATGCTCACCGGATTGCCCGTGGTCGCGACCGACATCCGCGGCCCGCGCGAGCAGGTCGTGGATGGCGAGACCGGGTTTCTCGTGCCGCCCAGGGAGATCGGCCCGCTCGCCCGCGCGCGCGCGCGGCTCGCTCGCGATTCGTCGCTGCGGGCGCGCTTGGGCGAGGCGGACGCGCCCTGCCGGGTCCTGCACGGCCCGGCGCTGGATAGCCCAGTGCTCCGGGTGGCGGATCTTCAGCAGGCATGGGGCAGCGCGGCCCGCAAGCCCGGGTGAGGTCATGGCGTCCTATGGGGCGCTTGGTTCAGCGCCCTGCTTCGAGCGGGCGCTGGGCGTTGGCCTCGTGCTGGACGCTTGACTCGTGTTCTCC
>CAXUIE010000014.1:8734-20507 GCA_964250825.1 uncultured Acidisphaera sp.
CGCGGCCCCCCCCGGGTGCGCGCCCCGCGCGCCGGCGCGGGGGGGGGGGGGGCGGGGTATGGGGGGGGGGGGGGGGGGGGGGGGGGGGGGGCCCGCCAGCGAGCGCTCGCGATGTATGACGAGCACCGGGTGGTCGAGCGCACCCTGGACCTGCTCGGTCTGTAGGTTTATGGCGCGGCTCAACCTGTGAGCCAGCCCGCCATGTCCGATCTCGTCCCTATCCGCCGCGCGCTGCTCTCCGTGTCGGACAAGACGGGGCTTGCTACGTTCGCCGAGGCGCTTGCGGCGCGCGGCGTCGAACTGCTTTCCACGGGCGGCTCGGCCCAGGTGCTGCGCGACGCGGGCGTGCTTGTCACCGACGTGTCAACCCACAGCGGCTTTCCGGAAATCCTTGACGGGCGTGTCAAGACCCTGGTGCCGCAGGTTCATGGCGGCATTCTCGGGCGGCGCGACCGCCCCGAGCACATGCGGGAGATGGCCGCGCACGGGATCGCCCCCATCGACCTCGTCGCGGTCAATCTGTATCCGTTCGAGGCGACGGTCGCGCGGGGCGCCCCCCCGCCCGATTGCATCGAGAACATCGACATCGGCGGGCCGGCCCTGCTCCGCGCGGCCGCCAAGAACCATGATGCGGTTGTGGTGCTGACGGAGCCGGCGCAATACGATGACGTGCTCCAGGAGCTTGCGACGCACGGGGGCACTTCGCTTCGCACCCGCCGCAGCCTGGCCGGGATCGCGTTCGCGCGCACCGCCGCCTACGACGCCGCCATCGCCGCCTGGTTCACCGCGCAAGGCGAGGCGCCGTTCCCGGAGCACCTGATGTTCGGCGGGGCCCGGCGGGGAACGCTCCGGTACGGCGAGAACCCGCACCAGCAGGCGGCCTTTTACGTCAACGGCTCCCGGGCCGGCGTGGCGACCGCGAGACAGGTGCAGGGCAAGGCGCTGTCATACAACAACCTCAACGACGCGGACGCCGCGTTCGAGTGCGTGGCCGAGTTCGACCGGCCGACGGTGGCGATCATCAAGCATGCCAATCCCTGCGGGGTTGCTGGGGCGTCGAGCCTGGCCGAGGCTTGGGACGCCGCGCTGCGCTGCGACCCGGTTTCTGCCTTCGGCGGCATCGTCGCCGTCAACCGGACACTCGACGCCGCCGCGGCCGAGCGCATTGCCGCCATCTTCACGGAGGTGATCGTGGCGCCGGACGCCGATGAGGCGGCCCGGGCCATCTTCGCGCGCAAGAAGAACCTCCGTTTGTTGCTCACCAGGACCCTGCCCGACCCGGCGGCGCCCGGCGTCGTTTTCCGCTCCGTCGCCGGTGGCTTCCTCGCGCAAACCCGCGCCAACGGCCGCATCGAGGCCGCCGACCTGCGGACGGCCACGCGCCGCGCGCCCACCGAGCAGGAGCTGGCCGATCTTCTGTTCGCGTTCCGGGTTTGCAAGCACGTCAAGTCCAACGCGATCGTCTACGCGAAAAATGGCGCGACCGTTGGCATCGGCGCCGGCCAGATGAGCCGGGTGGACAGCGCCCGCGTCGCCGCGGCCAAGAGCGCCGAGGCGGCGGAGACGGCCCGCTTCCCCGAACCCTTGGCGAAGGGCAGCGTCGTCGCTTCCGACGCATTCTTTCCGTTCGCCGACGGGCTAGAAGCCACCGTCGCGGCTGGAGCGACGGCGGTGATCCAACCGGGCGGGTCCGTGCGCGATGTCGAAGTCATCGCCGCCGCCGACGCCGCCGGCATCGCGATGGTGTTCACAGGGATGCGCCACTTCCGGCACTGACCCGGAATGCTGCGAGGGGATGACGCGCGCGTGTCTGGCGACCAATATCCGCCCATGACATTCCGCTCGCTTTACCGCCACGGCTTTGCCCGGGTCGCCGCCTGCACGATCCGCGCGGCCCTCGCCGACCCGGGCGCCAACGCCCGCGCGATCCTCGACCTCGCGCGCGGCTGCTCGACCGAGGGCGCGGCGCTCGCGGTGTTTCCGGAACTGGCCCTCTCGGCCTACGCGATCGACGATCTATTGCTGCAGGACCCGCTGCTCGACGCGGTGGAGCGCGGGGTCGAGACCTTGGCGGCGGGTTCGGCGGAACTGCTGCCGCTGCTGCTCGTCGGGGCGCCGCTCCGGCACGGGGCGCGGCTGTATAATTGCGCGCTCGCCATCCATCGCGGCCGGCTGCTCGGCGTGATGCCCAAGGTTCATCTGCCGAACTACCGCGAGTTCTACGAGCACCGGCATTTCGCGTCCGGTCAGGGTGTCACGGGTGGGGCGATCCAAGTCGGCGCGCTTTCCGCGCCGTTCGGCACCGATCTGTTGTTCACGGCCGAGGACCTGCCGGGCCTGACCGTTCACGCGGAGATTTGCGAGGACCTTTGGGTGCCGCAGCCGCCCTCGGGGGCCGCCGCGCTGGCGGGAGCGACGGTGCTCGCCAATCTGTCCGCGAGCAACATCACCATCGGCAAGGCGGAAACGCGCCGGCTGCTCAGCCAGTCGCAATCGGCCCGCTGCCTGGCGGCATACCTCTACGCCGCCGCCGGAGCGGGCGAAAGCACGACGGACCTTGCCTGGGACGGCCAGGCCTCCATCTTCGAGAACGGCGTCGCGCTCGCCGAAACCGAGCGTTTCCCGCCCGGCTCGCAGCATGCGGTCGCCGATGTCGATCTCGACCTATTGCGCCAGGAACGCGCTCGCCAGGGCACCTTCGAGGACAACCGCCGTCACACGGCTGTCCGGCCGTTTCGCGTCGTCCCGTTCCGCCTCGAACCGCCTGATGCCGATATTGGCCTAAAGCGCGCGGTGGCGCGCTTCCCGTTCGTTCCCGCCGACCCAGCGCGCCTCGCCCAGGATTGTTACGAGGGATACAACATCCAGGTCGCCGGCCTGATGCAGCGGCTGGAAGCCGCGCGGATCAAGCGTCTGGTGATCGGGGTCTCGGGCGGCCTCGACAGCACGCAAGCGCTGCTCGTGGCGGCGCAAGCGTTCGACCGACTCGGGCGCTCGCGCGCCGACATCCTCGGCTACACGATGCCGGGCTTCGCCACCGGCGAGCACACCAAGGGCAACGCGATCCGGTTGATGCGGGCGCTCGGCGTCACCTGGGAGCAACTCGACATCCGCCCGGCAGCGCAGCGGATGCTGGAGGACATCGGACATCCATTCGCGCGCGGCGAGCCGGTCTACGACATCACATTCGAGAACGTGCAAGCCGGGCTGCGCACGGATTTCCTGTTCCGCCTTGCCAATCGTCACGACGGCATCGTGCTCGGCACCGGCGACCTTTCGGAACTCGCCCTGGGCTGGTGCACCTACGGCGTTGGCGACCAGATGTCGCACTACAACGTCAACGGCGGCGTGCCCAAGACGTTGATCCAGCACCTGATCCGTTGGGTCATCAAGAGCGGGCAGTTCGATCGCGAGGTTGCGGACACGCTGGAAGCGATCCTCGCCACCGAGATCAGCCCCGAACTCATTCCGGCGGGGGCGGGCGAAACGCCGCAAAGCACCGAAGCCAAGGTTGGCCCCTACGCGCTACAGGATTTCACCCTTTATCACGTGCTGCGCCACGGCTTTCGTCCATCCAAGATCGCGTTCCTGGCGGCCCACGCCTGGGAAGACCCGCAAGCTGGAGCCTGGCCGCCCGGCTTTCCGGCCGAGCTTCGCATCGCGTTCACCTTGCGTGAGATACGCCACTGGATGGGCGTGTTCCTCCAGCGCTTCTTCGCGTTCAGCCAGTTCAAGCGATCGGCGCTGCCGAACGGGCCAAAGGTCGCCGCCGGCGGCTCGCTGTCGCCTCGCGGCGACTGGCGCGCGCCGTCCGACGGCAACGCGCGGGTCTGGCTGGAGGAACTCGAACGCAACGTGCCGGAGGAATAGGCCATTCTACAGCTGAACGAAGCATCCCCACCCCTGGCGTGACTAGGCTTCCGGTTTGCGGCTCGTCTCAGCACCCAAAACACTTCGATTGAAGCGCAGCAGCGCCTCCATGAAGCGCTCCGGGCTTTGCGGCATTATGGAGAACCAGCGTTTCATCAGCTCGTCGGGGGAGTAGGCGGCGGCCGCGTCGAGCATCTGCTGCTCGAGCTTTTCCATCACCCGGGACTGCATCTGCTTCACGTCGGGCAGGCCAAGGAATTGGCGTGCCTCGTCCGGGGTGAAATCGAAGTCAACCGTCATTTTCATGCATTCTCTCGCCTGGCCAGTCGGGTGAGGCAATGCCGCTGCTTCGCGGGGGCGTCAACGACGGTCGGGGTAGTCGAAGATCGTCACCGCGTCGGTCGCCGGCTCGAGCACGGCGCAGCTGAGTTGGCGTCCGTTGCGGGGGTCGCGGGCGTCGCCGGCCGAGCCGGGATTGATCACCAAGGCGCGCCCGAACCGCTTTACCATCTGCGTGTGGGTGTGCCCATACAGCACGAAATCCGCGTCCACCTCCGCGAAGTGCTCGGCTGTCGGGCTGTCCGGGTAGACGTAGCCGCCGCGCGGCGGCCACGGCGTCGAGTGCACCATCAGCAGCGTCTTGCCGCCGAACCGGAGCAGCCTTTGCAGCGGCTGCCCGGCCAGCCAATCCATCAGCGACCGGTCGATCCAAGGCTGCTGCCGCGCCCGGACGCCGTGCGGGGCGAAAAAGTCCTCCTCGTGATTGCCGAGGATGACCCGCGCGCCCCGCGACTTCAGGAGTGCGACGACCTCGTTTGAGAAACGATACTGGAAGATGCAGTCCCCAAGGCAGAGCAGCTCGTCCACATCGCCCATCAGCGTCAGCGCCTGCTCGAGGCCGGGTAGGTTGCAGTGAATGTCGGAAACGATGCCGATTCTCACGCGTCCCCCGCCGTGATCTCGACCGCGTAGTCCCGCCCGGTCCAGCCGCCGCTTTCGAGGCTCTGCCAGGTGAACACGATCCGGCTGCCCGGAGTAAGGCCGGCGCTCGGCAATTCCAGCACGTGAAGACCGCCGGCGCCTGCCTCCGCGGTTTCCGAGTCGGCCGCGTTCGCCCAGCTGTCCGTGGTCCAGCGCACGCGGGAGGCTTCCGGCAAATCCAGGCGCAACATGCGGCCGGCAGGCAGCACGGTGACCCGCGCGTCGGGGCGGCACGCGGCCAAGCGGGGAAGGGTTCTCGCGCTCACGTACCGCGCGTGCTGCTGCGGCGGCATATCGAATACGCGATCGTCGGCGAGCGAGCGGAGCAGCTTGATGTGCTCAGAATGCGCCCACACCAGGGGCATCGTGGACCCGCTCGGCTTGCCGCGGACCAGTTCGCGCGCCGGGACGTCGTCGGCGTCCCACACCTGCTCGGGCAGCAAGCCGCCATGGCCGGCAAAGCCTTCCACCGTCGCGAGAAGACGCTCGGCGTGCGACGTTCGCCCAGCGGCGAGCTCGTCATGCGCGCGCTCGCCGGTCAGCAGCGGCCAGGCCCGGCCGGTCCCGGTGCCGTCGAACGGCCGTCCGTCCCGGTGCTCGCCGTAGCCGTCCCCGTTATAGCGATACCAGCAGGGCCCCACCGGCAGCTCGACCTTGAGCGCCGCGTCGATGGCCCGCACGGTTCGGAGGATGCGGGGGTCGTCCGCCGCGCGGAGGCCGAAGCGCACCAAGGCGAGCGCGTCCGGACTAGTCACCTCGGCGGCCGGACGCAGCGTGTCCTCGGCCCGCCGGTTCTTGATGACCAGGTCCGCGCCGAGACCCTCGGGAGGGGCGATGCGCACGTAGTACCCAGCCACGCCAACTTCGGCGGCGAGCGCGGTGCCGGTCGCGAACGTCCATTCCTCGATGGCGGCGTTCCAGGCATCCGCCGTGTCGCGCATGAACGCGGCCCGGTCGAGGTCGCCTTGCAGTTCGGCCAGTTCGGCGACCGCCAGCAACGCGGATATCGTGACCGCCAAGGTGAAGGTCGAGAACCCCGAATCCTCTTCCCACCGATCCTGTCCGGTGATCGGGCCGTCGCGCAGCACGAAATCCGCCGCCGCCCGCACCATGGGCCAGAACGCCCGAAGCGCTGCCGACGTGAGAACGCCGTTGCGGCGCGCCAGGTCGACCAGGAGGCTCGGGAAGGCGCACTCGTCGAGCTGGATGCCGCTCCAGTAGGGAAGCCCGTCCAGCCAGGTGTTCTGTGGCCAGCTGCCGTTCGGCTCCTGAATCATGTCGGCACGCGTCGGCGCGCGTCAGGTGATCGGGCTGGCCTGAGCGGCCGTGCGAGCCGCCTGCGGCTTTCGCCCGACCTCCGCCGCGTCCCACATCAGCCGTGGATCGAAACTTTCCGCCGCCAGAATGGTCAGGATCACGACGGCGCAGAACGAGACGGCGCCGATGCCGGGCTCGATGGTCACCAGCACGCCGAAGCGCACCAAGGCGCCGAGCAGCGACTCCATGAAGATGTCGATCATCGACCAGCGGCCGATCCAACTCACGACGTGGTAAAGATGGGTCCGGTCCCTCAGCCATCGAGAGCCGTGGCGCTCGGTGGTGATCAGCATGAAGCTGATGCCGACCAGCTTGAGCAGCGGGACCAGGATGCTGGCAAAAAACACGAGCGCCGCCAGGGGATACTGGCTCGCCTCGATCAGCTCGCCCACGCCTCCGATGATGGTGCTCGGCGTGCCTCGCCCGAGGCGGATCACGGTCAGCACCGGGTATACGTTCGCCGGGACATACAGGATGGCGGCGGCAATCACGAGCGCCCAGCTGCGCGAGATGCTGCCGGGTTTGCGCCGCAGCAGCGCCGAACCGCAACGCGGGCAGCTCCGCGCCGGCTCGCTGACCAGCCCGCACGTGCCGCAGCCGACGACGCCCGGATGCAGGCGCCGGTGCGGCTCGAAGCGGGGAGCCGGATCGTTGCGCTCCAACGCCTCCCAAACTGCGTAGCCATCGAGCGCGTAATCCGACCAGGCCACCACCGCGGTCATGGCGAGCAGGGCAAACACGCCGACGCCAAGGGTGATGTGCACGAGATCGCCGAGCTTCGAGTAGGCCACGAACACGCCGAACACCAGCACGTCCGTCATGGCCCAGGGCGTCAGCCATCCCGCGAGCCTGAACACGAGCCGCAGATGCCGGGGTGGATTTGGCGCTCGTAGTCGCGCCAGCACGTAGGCGGTCGACGCGAACTTGCCCAACGGCGCGAGCAGGCTCGTGAAGATCACCGCCAACCCGAGTTCAGGCATGCCGCGCAGCGCCAGTTCCGCCGGACCGGAGAACAAGCCCGCGCTGTGGACGATGCCCTTGGTAGACACCACCATCAGCGTCGTCGTCGACATCACAACGAGCAGCACCAGAGCCGTGACGTTGAGCGCGAGCCCGCGCCGCAGCGGATCCTGCCGCGCGCGTCGTAAGGCCGTGCCGCAGCGGACGCAGTGCGCCGTCATGCCGGGAACGAGGGCGGGCACGACCTGGAACAGCCCGCAACCCGGGCATTCCCGCATCTCGCCTCGGGTTACCGCGCCCTGGACTACCGGACTCCCCCTCATACGCCCGGCGACTGGCGCAGCGTCGCGGCAAGTTGGTCAGCAAGCTGTCCGAGTGCGGTGCTGATGGCCGCGACCTCACCCGGAACACCGGGCCGCGGCTGCGGCACGACGACACGGAAGCTGCGCGCGACCGGGGCCGCGCGGCGCTTCTCGAACACCACGGCAAGCTGGGCCGCGAGCACCAGGTTGCCGGCCGCGTCCTCGTCGAGGCGCTGCAAGTTGAGCTCGACGGAGGCGTCCGGGTCCGCCGAGACGGCGCCGCTTTCGGGGAAAACCGAGCTGCCGGGCAGGCGTTGGCCGAGTTCCTCCACCAGGACGCGGACCAGCATCGGGCCGAGCGGCTCGCCCCACCAATCGTTGGCCATCACATCAAGCCGGTAGTTCTCCGACGATCGCACAATTTGCGAGCGCTGTAGGTAGCGCGCCAGCGCGATGTCGCGGACCAGCACGACGGACGGCCCGCCTACGCCGGCCGCACCCGGCACGGACGCCACGGCGTAGAGCGCCGGGTCAGGCGAGGCGCAGGCGGCGAGCCCGAGGGCCATCAGCAGCGGCAAGCGTCGCATGAATTATTCCACGCCCTGGTTGATGCGGCCCCGGATCAGCGCCTCGGGGTGGCGCGTCAGCAAATCGCTTAGGGCGCGGACGGAGCTGACCGCCTCGTTGGCCTGCACCAGCAATCGCTCGAGGTCGCGGTTGAACCGGGTGTTCTCGCCATAGCCGTTGTCGAGCGACGCGACGAGCTTGTTGGCTCGCGCCATCGTCTTCTGCAGATTGTCGGCGATGTCGGGCAGCCGCTTCAACACCGGGGTCATGCCGTTGTCGAGCTTGCGCACGGTTTCTTGCGCGGTTCCCAGGGTTCCCGACAACGAGGCGAGAGCTTGCTTCAGCTGCGGCCCGTTGGCGACGTCGTTGAGGCCCTTGACGGTTTGATCGAGGTTGCGGCCGATCTCGTCGAATGGCATTCGGTTCAGCTTGGCCAGCAGCATCGCCGCCCCCGATTCGATGCCGGCGAACCCGCCGCTCTCCATGGTCGGCAATACTAAAACGTCACCCTGCTTCTGCACCTTCACCGGCTTGGCATCCGGGAAGAAGTCGAGTGCCACCAGCATCTGCCCGGTCAGCAGGTTTGCGCTCTGCAAGGTCGCCCGCATGCCCTGGTTGACCAGATTTTGCACCCCCACCTCGGGGGTGTCCCGGATCTCCTGTGCGTTTCGCAGGAAGCGCCCGACCTGTACCTCGAACTGGACAGGGGCCACAATCGCGTCCTGCTCGCGATCATAAGTGAGCGTCACGTCCTTCACGGTCCCGATCTTGAGCCCGTGCAACGTCACGTCCGCGCCGGCCGCGAGCCCCCGCACCGAGCCCGGGAAATACGATACGAAATTCGTCCGTTCCTCGTATGATGCCGCCTCGGCGACCTCCTGGGTCGGGTACAACGGGAACGCGTGGTTGTCGGCGCTTTCCCCCCGCGGCGGCGTCAGCTCCGGCGTTTCGAAGGCGATGCCGCCCAGGAGCACTGCCCGCAAGGATTCGAGCTGGATGTTGACGCCTTCGCTGCCGAGCTTCACGTTGAGCCCCGAGGCGTTCCAGAAGCGCGAATTGTCGTGCACGTACTTGTCGAACGGCTCGCGCACGAAAGCGTGGACCCCCACGGTCTGGGCCATGTCGCCGACATCCCAGCCCAAGACCTCCCCAACCGTCATGCCTCGATAGAATATCGGCGACCCCAGGGTAATCGAGCCGATCCGGTCGGCCTTGAGCAGGAAAGTACGCCCTTGCGCCTCCGATTCGAGCACAGGGGGGTCTTCGAGACCGACGAAATCGGTTTTCGCGGGACCGGGCTTCGTGGCCGGACGGAGCTGGAGGTAGGCTCCCGACAGCAGCGTGTCGAGGCCCGAGAGGTTGCCGGCGAAAAGCCTCGGCTTGACCACCCAGAAATCGGCACCCTCGGTCAGCAACGATGTGGCAATCCTGGTCGTCTCCACCCTTACAAGGACGCGCTTGCGATCGGGTGACAAGGTAAGCCCTCGCACCGTTCCTAGGGTGAGATCCTTGAACTTGAGCTGCGATTGGCCGGTCTGCAGCCCCTCGGCGCTCTGGAACGAGACGGTGATCGTGGGCCCCCGCCGCGACAGCGCATCCCAGGCGAGCCACGCGCCGATGGCGACCGCAGCCAGCGGCACCAGCCAAACAAGCGGCAACGTCCAGCGCCGACGCCTGCTCGTCCGAACGTCGGCCGCAGGATACGGCTGCTCCTTGCGAACCTCATCAGGCATCGCGCGCGCTTCCCTCCGCGAGCATGATAGCAGTGGCGGACGCCCTAGAACCGACCGCCGCAATGGCGGAACCTCACGGTGGCCATAGGCCAGCAAACGCCGCCAGTCCCAAACAGGCCAAGCGGTATATAGTCCCTGTGCCCTCGCAACCCATCCGGGCTCGCGAGGGCGTGCTCGCAAAACCGACCCTTACCGCACCGCCGAGGGATCAATCCAGCCGATATTGCCGTCTTGCCGCCGATAGAGCACGTTGAGTTCGCCGGTCGCGCTGTTGCGGAACATGAGCACCTGCTGGTCCGCGAGGTCGAGACGCATAACCGCCTCGCCCACCGAGAGCCGGCTGATTTCGGCCGGACTTTCGGCGACGACGGTGGCGAAGGCGCTCGACTCGTCGTTGGGCGCGGGCGCCAAGCCGGCTTCCTCTTCCTGGCGCAACACGTATTGCCGCGCCGCCTCAGGTCGGGCGCGGCTTGCCAGGTCGCGCGCGTGCTCGTTGAGTCGCCGACGATACCGGCGCAGGCGCTTGGCGATATGCTCGGCCGCGTCGTCGAACGCGCCATGGGCGTCCGCCGCCTCGCCCTCGCCGCGCAGCACGAGTCCACGTGCGGCGTGCAGGTTAATGTCGCACGTAAAGAAGCTGCGGGCGCGGCCGAACGTGACGTGGGCCTCCTGGGCGTGCTCGAAATACTTGCGAGCAACTTGACCGAGATGCTCCGCCACCCGCTCGCGCAGCGCGTCGGAGAGCTCAACCTGCTTGCCGGAAACCGTGATCTGCATGGCGCCACCCTGTTCCGTTACCCGGAAGCAAGGCTGACCGGCGCCCGATCAACACGTCAGGCAGGGATCGCCTTCTCCCGCTTTCGCTGCACCGAACTCGGAATGCGCAGCGCTTCACGGTATTTGGCCACGGTCCGGCGCGCGATGTCCACGCCCTCTCCCCGGAGCGCGAGTACGATGGCATCGTCGGACAACACCTTGTGCGGCCGTTCAGACAAGATCATCTCGCGAATGCGAAAGCGCACCGCCTCGGCGCTGTGCGCTTCGCCCGAGGTCCCGGCTATCGCCGTCGTGAAGAAATACTTGAGCTCGAACGTGCCGCGCGGGGTGGCGATGTACTTGTTGGCCGTGACCCGGCTGACCGTGCTCTCGTGCATTTCCACCGCCGCCGCGATGTCGCGCAGGATCAGCGGACGAAGATGGGCCACGCCGTGCCGGAGGAAGCCGTCCTGCTGGCGGACGATCTCGCTCGCAACTTTCAGGATGGTTTGCGCGCGTTGCTGAAGGGACTTGACCAGCCAGTTGGCCGTTTGCAGCTGCTCGGAGATAAAGCCGCGCACATCCCGCGCCGCCTTGGGCGCGACCCGGGCGTAGAAGCCCTGGTTCACGAGCACCCGCGGCAGCGTCTCGGGGTTGAGTTCGAGCAGCCATCCGCCGTCCGGGCTCGCGCGCATGAGAACGTCGGGAATGAGGGGTTGCAGCGGTGCCGACTCGAACGCGGCGCCGGGCTTCGGATCGAGCTTGCGGATTTCGCCGATCATGTCGGCGAGGTCCTCGGCATCGACGCCGCAAACCCCCATGAGATAACCCATCTCGCGCCGGGCGAGCGCGTCCAGATTGTCGAGCAGCGTCGCCATCGCGGGATCCAGCCGGTTCAGCTCATCGAGCTGCACGGCGAGGCATTCCTTGAGATCGCACGCGAACAGCCCCACCGGATCGAACCGCATCATGCGGCCCCTCACCGCTTCAACGCGGTCGAGCGCGATGCCGAGCGCGCCGGCGATCGCCGCGGGCGAAGCGGTCAGCCTTCCGGCCGGGCACAAAAGGGCGATCAGGTGCGCACCGATCATGCGGTCGACCGGGTCGGGGAAGCTCAGCCGAAGCTGCTCACCGAGATGTTCTCGCAAGCTGGGCGGGCTTTCGGCGAAGTCCTCCACGCCGCGCCCCTCTTCACCGAAATCGTGGGCGCCGCCGCGACCCGACGCGGCGAAGGCGGACGGCCCCCCGTCGCTCGGGCCGCCCGCGTCATAGCGTTCGGCGTGCTCG